>NZ_DASRTS010000038.1:0-251978 GCF_035655815.1 Lysobacter sp. | reverse complement strand
AGTTCATCACGGTCAGCGAGCTCGCGCAGAGCCTCAATGTCTCGCCCACCCAGATCGTCGGCTTCGCGCTGAAGAACCTGGGGCTGATGGTGACGATCAACCAGCGCCTCGACTTCGACCAGATCGAGCTGATCGCGAGCGAGTTCGGTTTCCAGGCTGTGCGCGAGGAGGAGTACCTCGCCGCCGAGGAGTCGGAGGTCGAGGAGGACACGCCGGGCGAGATGACGGGGCGCCCGCCGGTCGTGACCATCATGGGCCACGTCGACCACGGCAAGACCTCGCTGCTCGACTACATCCGCCGCACCAAGGTGGCCTCCGGCGAAGCCGGCGGCATCACGCAGCACATCGGTGCGTATCACGTCGAAACGCCCAAGGGTGTCATCAGCTTCCTCGACACCCCGGGCCATGCGGCGTTCACCTCGATGCGCGCGCGCGGCGCCAAGCTCACCGACATCGTGGTGCTGGTGGTGGCCGCCGACGACGGCGTCATGCCGCAGACCCGCGAGGCCATCCAGCACGCGAAGGCGGCCGGCGTGCCGCTGATCGTGGCGATCAACAAGATCGACAAGTCCGACGCCGATCCGGGCCGCGTCAAGAACGACCTGCTCGCCGAGGACATCGTGGCCGAAGACTTCGGCGGCGATACGCAGATGGTGGAGCTGTCGGCCAAGACCGGCCTCGGCGTCGACGACCTGCTCGACGCGATTTCGCTGCAGGCCGAAGTGCTCGAACTGCGTGCCGTGCCGACCGGCCGTGCCACCGGTACCGTCATCGAATCCGCGCTCGACAAGGGCCGCGGTCCGGTTGCGACCGTGCTGGTGCAGCAGGGCGAACTCAAGAAGGGCGACTATCTGGTGTGCGGCGTGCAGTACGGCCGCGTGCGTGCGCTGTTCGACGAGAACGGCAAGCAGGTCGACAGCGCGGGCCCGTCGATCCCGGTGCAGGTGCTGGGCCTTTCCGGCGTACCCGACGCGGGCGACGACTTCGTGGTGGTCGACGACGAGCGCCTGGCCAAGGACGTCGCGCAGCAGCGTGATGCCAAGCGCCGCGAGTCGCGCCTGGTCGCCGCCGCCGGCAACCGCATGGAAGACATCATGGCCCAGATGGGCAAGGGCGAGGGCCAGCTGAGCCTCAACCTCGTCGTCAAGGCCGACGTGCAGGGTTCGGTGGAGGCGCTGCGCCAGTCGCTGACGTCGCTGTCCAACGACCAGATCCGCATCAATGTGATCAGCTCCGGCGTGGGCGGCATCACCGAATCCGACGCCAACGCCGCGCTGACCGCGAAGGCGACGATCATCGGCTTCAACGTCCGTGCCGACGCGTCGGCGCGCAAGGTGATCGAAGCCAACGGCCTCGACCTGCGTTACTTCTCGATCATCTATGACGTGATCGACCAGGTGAAGCAGGTGGCCTCGGGCATCCTGGGCGTCGAGATCCGCGAAGAGATCATCGGCACCGCCGAGGTCCGCGACGTGTTCCGCAGCTCCAAGTTCGGCGCGGTCGCGGGCTGCATGGTCGTGGAGGGCGTGGTCAAGCGGAACAAGCCGATCCGCGTGCTGCGCGACAACGCCGTGATCTTCGAGGGCGAGCTGGAATCGCTGCGCCGCTTCAAGGAGAACGTCGACGAGGTGCGCAGCGGTACCGAGTGCGGTATCGGCGTGAAGGCCTACAACGACGTGAAGCCGGGCGACCAGATCGAGTGCTTCGAACGCGTCGAGGTCCAGCGCACGCTGTGACGACACCGGGACCCGGGACAGGGGACCCGGGCCCCGTGAGTCGACAGCACCACTGCTGTTCACGGGTCCCCGGCCCCCGGTCCCTGGTCCCGAACGAGAAGGTTCCGGACCATGCCAAGCAAATCGTTCCACCGCACCGATCGCGTCTCCGCCCAGCTCCGCCGCGAGCTGGGCACGCTGGTGCACCAGGCCGTGCGCGAGCACGGCCTGCCGTCCGTCAGCGTCTCCGACGTCGAAGTCACGCGCGATCTCGCGCACGCGAAGGTGTTCGTCACCGCGCTGCTGCCTGAGCGGTCCAAGGAGGCCGTGAAGGCGCTCAAGGAACTTGCGCCCGAGTTGCGTTTCCAGCTCGGCCGCGCGGTGAAGATGCGTCACGTGCCGGAGCTGCATTTCCACTACGACGACTCAGTCGATCGCGGCGAGCGCATCGGCAACCTGCTGCGCGACGCCCCGGCCCCGCGCGACGACGGCTCCGACGAGTAAGCCGGATGTGCCGCATCCCGGCCGTCGCCGCTTTGCGGCGGACCGGGGACGGAGCAACATTCCGCCTGGCGACCGATCCGGTCGCCCCGACGTGCGTGCTTGACGGACGCATGCCAGCCCGGCGGCCCTTCAGCGGACGATCCATGACCAAGCCAAAGACGCGCTTCCGCCCGCTCGACGGCATCCTGCTGCTCGACAAGCCGCACGGGCTCAGCTCGAACCAGGCGCTGCAGCAGGCGCGCCATCTGTTTCGCGCGGAGAAGGGCGGCCACACCGGCAGCCTCGATCCGCTGGCGACCGGACTGCTCCCGGTGTGTTTCGGCGAGGCCACCAAGATCGCCGGCTTGCTGCTGGGTTCGGCCAAGGCCTACGAGACCACCGCGGTGCTGGGCCTGACCACCGACAGCGACGATGCCGACGGCCTGGCCCTGCTGGAGCGTCCGGTTCCCTCGTTGGACGCAGCTACCATCGAAGCGGCGCTGGCGCCCCTGCGCGGGACCATCCGCCAGCGTGCGCCGATCTTCTCGGCCCTGAAGCAGGGCGGTGAACCCCTCTACGCCAAGGCCCGGCGGGGTGAATCCATCGAGGCGCCGGAACGCGATGTCGTCGTGCATCGCTTCGATCTGCTCGATCAGGACGGACCGCGCCTGCGGCTGCACGTCGAGTGCGGCTCGGGTACGTATGTACGCAGTCTGGTCCGGGACCTGGGCGAGGCGCTCGGGTGCGGCGCCCACGTGGCGACGCTGCGCCGCCTGTGGGTCGACCCGTTCCGGGCACCGCGCATGTTCTCGCTGGACGAACTGCGCGAATTGGCAGCTGCGGAAGGCGAGTCCGCGCTGGATGCCTGCCTGCTGCCGATCGAGGAAGGTCTGAGCCCCTTTGGCCGGGTGGAACTGGACTCCGACGCCGCCCGGCGCCTGGGCCAGGGGCAGTCCGTGCACTGCGAACCCGGCGAGGACGGGCTGGTGGCGGTATTCGCGCGATCGGGTCCGTGCCTTGGGCTGGGGCAGCGGCGGGGTTCGCGCCTGGCACCGCAGCGGCTCTTCCGCTGGGCCGCGAATCCCCTGGCTGAACAGGCCGCTCCCCAGGCGGGATGAAGCGTTGGACCGGCCCGCGGGCGCCCGAGCGGGTCGCATTCGCCGGGGCAGGCTGTTACAATTTCGCCGCTTTTCAAGCACTTCAGCATTCCTTCGCAGTACTCCTTTCTGAAAACGGCGGGCCAGGCGGTGCGTCGGCGCGGTGCATTCCGCGATCGATTCGCTTCTGCAGGCCACGCATCTACGAGGCAATACGATGTCCATCGACACCAGCAAGATCATCGAAGACAACAAGCGCGGCGCCAACGACACCGGCTCTCCGGAAGTCCAGGTCGCCCTGCTGACCGCCCGCATCGAGCAGCTCACCGGGCACTTCAAGGTTCACAAGCAGGATCATCACAGCCGTCGTGGCCTGCTGCAGATGGTCAACCGTCGCCGCAGCCTGCTCGACTACCTCAAGCGCAAGGACAACGAGCGCTACAAGGCCCTGATCGAGAAACTCGGTCTGCGTCGTTAAAAGCAATACCGACCGCGGCGCAGCGATGCGCCGCGGTTTTTTTCGGGCGTCATCCCGAGCGAAGCGAGGGACCGGTTTTCCGAAGGCAGCGTCTTCGGCGGTTCCGGGACGAAAAACCCATCCCTCACTCCGTTCGGGATGACAACGCACTCAGATGGCGCCCGCGCCATCGACCGGGCAGGGCAGGGGCCCCGCACGGAACGTATCCAGAACCAGGAATTCCAACGTGGCAAAAATCACCAAGACCTTCCAGTACGGCAACCACACGGTGACGCTGGAAACCGGCGAAATCGCGCGCCAGGCCAGCGGCGCCGTCATCGTCAAGATGGACGACACCGTGGTGCTGGTGTCGGCCGTCGCCGCCAAGAGCGCGCGCGAAGGGCAGGACTTCTTCCCGCTGACGGTCGACTACCAGGAAAAGTTCTACGCCGGTGGCCGCATCCCGGGTGGCTTCTTCAAGCGTGAAGGCCGTCCGACCGAGAAGGAAACGCTGATCTCGCGCCTGATCGACCGCCCGATCCGCCCGCTGTTCCCCGAGGAATACAAGAACGAAGTCCAGATCATCGCGACGGTGATGTCGCTGAATCCGGAAATCGACGGCGACATTCCGGCGCTGATCGGCGCCTCGGCCGCGCTGGCGCTGGCCGGCACGCCGTTCCAGGGTCCGATCGGTGCCGCCAAGGTCGGCTACAAGAACGGCCAGTACATCCTCAACCCGACCGCCACCGAGCTGGCCGATTCCGACCTGGAACTGGTCGTCGCCGGTACCTCCAACGCCGTGCTGATGGTCGAGTCCGAAGCGAAGATGCTGTCGGAAGACGTGATGCTGGGCGCGGTGATGTTCGGCCACCGCGAGATGCAGAAGGTCATCAACGCGATCAACGAGCTGACCGTCGAAGCCGGCACCAAGCCGTCGGCCTGGGTGGCTCCGGCCAAGAACGACGCGCTGATCGCCGCCATCGTCGAGATCGCCGCCGCACCGCTGGCGCAGGCCTACCAGATCCGCAACAAGGCCGAGCGCCGCGAAGCCATCGGTGCCATCCGCAAGGACACCTGGGAGCAACTCGCCGGTCGCGCCGAGGCCGCTGGTTGGCTGCAGGCCGAATACGCCAAGGAATTCGGCGATCTGGAATACCGCACGATGCGCGATTCGGTGCTGAGCACCAAGGTCCGCATCGACGGCCGCGACCTGACCACCGTGCGCCCGATCGAGTGCAAGATCGGCGTGCTGCCGCGTACCCACGGCTCGGCGCTGTTCACCCGCGGCGAGACCCAGGCCATCGTGGTCACCACGCTGGGCACCGCGCGCGACGGCCAGATCATCGATGCCGTGTCGGGCGAGTACAAGGAAAACTTCCTGTTCCATTACAACTTCCCGCCGTACTCGGTGGGCGAGACCGGCCGCTTCGGCGCGCCGAAGCGTCGCGAAATCGGCCACGGCCGCCTCGCCAAGCGCGGCGTGCTCGCCACGATGCCGACGCTGGAAGAGTTCCCGTACACGATCCGCGTGGTGTCGGAGATCACCGAGTCGAACGGTTCCTCGTCGATGGCTTCGGTGTGCGGTTCCTCGCTGGCCCTGATGGACGCCGGCGTGCCGGTCAAGTCGCCGGTCGCGGGCATCGCGATGGGCCTGGTGAAGGAAGGCGACAACTTCGTCGTCCTGTCGGACATCCTGGGTGACGAAGACCACCTGGGCGACATGGACTTCAAGGTGGCCGGCTCGAAGGACGGCATCAGCGCCCTGCAGATGGACATCAAGATCCAGGGCATCACCGAAGAGATCATGAAGGTCGCCCTCGCCCAGGCGAAGGAAGGCCGCCTGCACATCCTCGGCGAGATGGCCAAGGCCATCAACGCGCCGCGCAGCGAGCTGAGCGAATACGCGCCGCGCCTGCTGACGATGAAGATCCATCCGGACAAGATCCGCGAAGTGATCGGCAAGGGCGGTTCGACCATCCAGGCCATCACCAAGGAAACCGGTACGCAGATCGACATCCAAGACGACGGCACCATCGTCATCGCCTCGGTCAATGCCGCTGCCGCACAGGCCGCCAAGTCGCGCATCGAGCAGATCACCTCGGACGTCGAGCCGGGCCGCATCTACGAAGGCAAGGTCGCCAAGATCATGGACTTCGGTGCGTTCGTGACCATCCTGCCGGGCAAGGACGGCCTGGTGCACGTCTCGCAGATCTCCAGCGAACGCGTCGAGAAGGTGTCGGACAAGCTGAAGGAAGGCGACACCGTGAAGGTCAAGGTGCTGGAAGTCGACAAGCAGGGCCGTATCCGCCTGTCGATGAAGGCCGTCGAGGAAGGCGAGGGCGTCGCGGCCGAGTAAGTCGCGCGGGCTCGTCGCTGGACACGAAAAAGCGGGCTTAGGCCCGCTTTTTCTTTGCCTGTCTTCTGGATGGAAGTCGCTGTTGCGAACGCTCCATTGCGCCGCAGTGACGGGTCGAGCAGCCCGACGCCTGACCTTATGTCTTGAAACGCAGCGTCGTCGTCGTGCCGCGTCCCTGGTGCGATGCGATGTCGAGGTGCCAGCCCAGGTGCTCGCACAGGCGCGAGATCAGGTCCAGGCCGATGCCGCCGCCGTCCCGGCCGCCTCCGCCGCGGGCCACCTTCGCATAGATCGCGCTGATTTCTTCCGGCGTCATGCCATGGCCGGGATCGTCGATCACCACCGTCGCCGGCGCCTCCAGCCTGATGCCGATGCGGCCGCGATCGGAGTGCTCGATGGCGTTGCGCAGCAGGTTGCCGATGGCCGCCTGCACGATCGGCAGCGGCGCGACGATCTCGCATGGCGCCATGGACGCCACTTCCAGTTGGAGGTCCTTGTCGCGGGTGAGGTGGCGATGGTCGTCGACGATCTCCGGAATCAGCTGCTCCAGTTCGACCCGATCGCTGGAACGCGCCAGCCGGGCGGGATCCTTGGCCAGCACCAGCAGCAGCGAGATGAGTTGCTCCACCTCGCGCGATGTCCGGTGGATGCGCACCAGTTGCCCACGTGCCGCATCGGGCAACTGCGGCTGCTGCAATGCGATTTCCGCCGCGCCGGCAATCACCGCGACGGGCGTGCGCAGCTCGTGGCTGGCGCTGTCGATGAAGACGCGCTCGCGTTCGACGAAGCGGTCGTTGCGCTGCAGGTAATCGTTGAGTGCATCGGCGATGACTTCGATTTCCGCGCTGGCGCTTTCCGGCACTTCGATGCGCTGGCCGGGATGGTCCGGGCGCAGCCGCCCGATGTCCTGCGCCACGTCGCGCAGTGGCTTCACCAGACGGTTCACGCTCCAGCCGATGGCCACGGCTAGCAGCACGATCATGGTCAATGCCGAGCCGCCGATGGTCAGGCTCATGTCGAATTCGCGCTGTTCCAGGTCGGTGATGTCCAGCGCCAGGATCAGCGGCCGGCCATCGACCTCGCGGACCAGCACCACGCGCTCCACGCCATCCACCACCAGTTCGTCGTGCACTCCGGGGGCAAGTCCACGCAGCGGTCCGGGGATGACGGCGGGATTGCGACCGTCATACAGCGCGATGGAACGCGTGTTGGCCCAGTGGAAATCCGGATCGCGCTCGCGCAGCTCAAGCAGATGGTCCATCTCCGAATCGAGCAACGTCTGCCACACCAGTTGCTCGGCGTGCTCGTTGACGACGTAACCGTGCACCACGACGGCGGCGGTCAGCACCACCACGTAGCCGAGCATGCCCAGCAGGATGCGGCGGCCCAGCCCGGATCTAGTCCTCGCCATCGGCGATCTCCGCGTGCGGCGTGGGCGTGGCGGCAGGATCGGCGATGCGGTAGCCGACGCGCGGCAGCGTCTGGATCAGCTTCACCGGGAACGGGCCGTCGACGCTGCGCCGCAGCTCGTAGATGTGCGAGCGGAGCATGTCTCCGTCGGGCGGGTCGTCGCCCCACAGCGCGTGCTCGAGCCGCTCGCGCGTGACCGCCGCGGGGCTGGCCTGGATCAGCACCTCCAGCAGCTTGCGGCACGCCGGATACAGATGCACCGATTTTCCGCCGCGCGTCGCTTCCAGCGTCGTCATGTCCAGGCGCAGGTCGGCGACCTGCAGCACGCGCGAGCGCCCGCGCCCAGTGGCGCGCGACACCAGCGCTTCGAGGCGGACTTCCAGTTCAGGCAGGTGGAAGGGCTTGGTGAGGTAGTCGTCGGCGCCGGCGCGGAACCCGGCGATCTTGTCGGGCAGTTCGTCGCGTGCGGTGAGCATCAGGACCGGCACGTCACGGCCGGCCTCGCGCAGGCGGCTGAGCACCTCGCGTCCGTCCATGCGCGGCAGCATCCAGTCGAGCACCACGACGTCGTAGACCTGCGTGATCGCCAGGTGCAGGCCCGTGGGGCCGTCGGGCGCCGCATCGAGCACATGCCCGCGCGCCTCGAAGTACTCGAACAGGTTGGCCACCAGGTTGCGGTTGTCTTCCACCACCAGCACGCGCATCGCGATCCATCCTCGCAGAACGGCGCAGCGGCGCCGCCGGCCATTGTCGATGTCCGTACGTGGGAACCATGTCGGAACGTGACGAAGATACGCGCCCCGGAAGCTGTACGGAATCTGTCCGGGACCGGCGATTAACGCTCGGCGAATCTTCCTCCGACCCGCTTCCGACAGCGCGCTGCCGACCATGCGCGCCGTTCCCGTCCGACGCAGTGCACTTCGATCCCGATGCGCAACAGCTTCCAGCTGCAGGCGATGCCTGCCGAGTTCCCCACGCGTGTTCCGCCGCCGTCATCCGCATCGTCGCTGCCGATCGGCGATCCACGGTTTCTCGTCATGCATGCGTGGCTGCCGTTCATCGCCCTGAGCGCGCTGCTGGTGCTCACGATGGGCCTCGGTGGCGACCAGTGGCTGGCAGACAGGATGTACGCGTTCGAAGGAGGCCATTGGGCGTTGCGCGACGCGTTCGTCACCGACCAGCTGATCCACAAGGCCGGCCGGGATATGGACATCGCGCTGTGGTTGTCGGTGCTGGTTGCGTGGATCCTCACGCACCGACCCGGCCGCGAACACTGGCGCGCGCCGCTTGCATACCTGCTCACGGCCACTGCGTTGTCGATGGCGTGCGTGGCCTGGATGAAGTCATGGTCGAACATGGACTGCCCGTGGGACCTGCTGCGCTATGGAGGCGATCGCCCATACGTGGGACTGTGGCAATTGCGTCCGATCGGGCTCGAACGTGGCTCGTGCTTTCCGGCTGGACACGCGAGCGGCGGATACGCGTGGCTGGCGCTGTACTTCTTCCTTGCCGTCGTGCGACCGCAGTGGCGCTGGTGGGGGCTTGCGGCGGGGATCGCGCTAGGCCTTCTTTTCGGCGTCTCGCAGCAACTTCGCGGCGCGCATTTCCTCTCGCATGACCTCATCACTGCGGCCATCTGCTGGGGCGATGCGCTGCTGTGTTTCGGACTGTTCCGTCGCCGACTGGTGCAGTCCCGCTGGCAGGCCGCCGGCTTCGGACGAAGCACCGGAGGTGCGGCATGAACTCGGTCGCGACCGCGTCGGCAACGGCACCGGGCACACAGTGGGATCGGCTTGGGCGATGGGCTGCAGCGCGTCCGCGCATGAGCGTGGAACGGCTGGCGTTGTGCGCTGCCGTGTTCCTCACGCTGTTCTGCAACGGCGCGTTCTTTCACGCCGTCGCGGCCACAGGATCCCTGCATGGACTGCGCGGTGCTGCGACCGCACTGAGCCTGCTGGTGATGATCGTTGCGCTCAACATGCTGCTGCTATGTCTGCTGCTGACCCGGCGAACGGCCAAGCCCGTCCTCACAGTCCTGCTGCTGGTCACCGCGGTGGCGGCTCACTACATGCGCGAGTACACGGTGTATCTGGACGCGGACATGATCCGCAACATCCTGCACACCGACGGCAAGGAATCCGGCGAACTGCTCTCGCTGGGCATGCTGCCAAGCCTGCTGGTGCTGGGCGTGCTGCCATCGATCGCGGTATGGCGCGTGCGCCTGGTCCCGCGACCGCTGGGCCGAGCGCTGATGGTGCGGATCGGATGCATCGCCCTGGCCGTGATCGTGGCGCTGGGCGCGACGCTGGCATCGTTCCAGGACCTGTCCGCGCTGATGCGCAACCACAAGGAACTGCGTCATCTGATCACGCCGGGCAACTACATCGTCTCGCTGGCACGGGTGTGGCACCACGATCGTGCGGCATCGCACAGGCCGCGCGAGCCGATCGGACGCGACGCAGCCGTCGCCGCTCGCATGCCGGGTGCGAAACCGCGCCTACTGGTGTTGGTGGTGGGCGAGACGGCGCGAGCACAGAACTGGGGTCTCAACGGTTACGAACGCCAGACCACGCCGGAGCTACGACGCATCGGGCCGATCAATTTCAGCCACGTCACCTCGTGCGGATCGGCGACGGAAGTATCGGTGCCCTGCATGTTCTCGCCCTACGGCCGCGCGCATTACGACAAGGACCGCATCGAGCATTCCGAATCGCTGCTGCACGTGCTCGATCACGCCGGCATCGCCACGTTGTGGCGCGACAACCAGACCGGCTGCAAGGGCGTGTGTAGCGGCCTGCCGTTCGAGTCGTTCGAGCATGCGCGCGATCCGCAGGCCTGCACCGCGGAGGGCTGCCTGGACGAGGTGATGCTGCATGGCCTCGCCGAAGCGGTCGCGCAGCATCCGGGCGACATGGTGGTCGTGCTGCACCAGCTCGGCAGCCACGGGCCCAGCTACTTCAAGCGCTATCCGGCGCGGTTACGCCGGTTCACGCCGACCTGCGACAGCACCGATCTGGGCGACTGCACGCGCGATCAGATCGTCGACTCGTACGACAACTCGGTGCTTTACACGGATGATTTCCTGGCGCGCACAATCCGCTTCCTCGCCGCGCAACCGGGGCGCGACACCGCGATGATCTACCTCTCGGATCACGGCGAATCGCTGGGCGAGAACGGGCTGTTCCTCCACGGTGTTCCATACGCAATCGCACCGGAGACGCAGACACACGTGCCGATGGTGGCGTGGCTGTCGCCTGGTTTCGCGGCAGATCGCGGCGTGGACCTCGATTGCATGAAGCGCGAAAGCGATGCGCCGGCCAGCCAGGACAACCTGTTCCACTCCGTACTTGGACTGATGCAGGTGCGTACGTCGGCCTACGACGCTGCGCTCGATCTGTTCGCACGATGCACGGCGCCGGGCTGATGAAAGGCTAAGCGTTGTCGACGCCCGCCTCATCGCAGGCGAACAGTTCGGCCTGCGCCAGCGCCTCGCGTTCGATGAATCCGGACAGGCCAACGCCCACGAGCCGATAGCGCGTCTCGAGTGGCAACGGCACGCGTGCGCGCAGGTCGCAGGCAATGCGCGACAGTTGTTCCAGGGAGTTCGGCGGCTGCGGGGTGGTCAGGCTGCGGGTGAGGATGCGGAAGTCCGCCGTCTTGAGCTTCAGCACCACCGTGCGGGCGATGCGATCCGGGTCGCGCACGCGTTCGCGACCGTAGCTTTCCCAGGTCTTGCTGGCGAGACGCTCGATGTGGGGTGCCAGTTCGTCCAGCTGCAGGTCGCGTTCGAACGTGTCCTCGGCGGAAATCTGCAGGGTGGGGCGTTCCGGCTCGACCGGGTTCTCATCGATGCCGAGCGAGAGTTCGTGCAGCCGTCGGCCCCAGCGTCCGAAGCGCAGCTCCAGTTCCGCTGCACCGAGGTTGCGCAGGTCGGCCACGGTGGCGATGCCCAGTTCCTCCAGACGCTTCTCCATGACTTTGCCGACGCCGGGCAGGCGGCCCACTGGCAGCGGCGCGAGGAATGCCTCGACCTGGTGCGGGCGCACGACGAACAGGCCGTCGGGCTTGCGCCAGTCGGAGGCGATCTTGGCGAGGAACTTGTTGGGCGCCACGCCCGCCGAAGCGGTGAGTTGAGTTTCCTCGCGGATCGCCTCGCGGATCGCCTGCGCCGTTGCCGTAGCGGTGGGCAACTCCGATTTGGTGACGGTTACATCGAGGTAGGCCTCATCCAGTGAGAGGGGCTCGATGAGGTCCGTGTGCCGGGCGAAGATCTCGCGCACCTGCCGCGAGACGGCCTTGTAGCGGGTGAAGTCCGGCGGCACGAACACCGCCTGCGGGCACAATCGCTCGGCGCGGATTGCCGGCATCGCGGAGCGGACCCCGAACTTGCGGGCCTCGTAGCTGGCCGCGCACACCACCGAGCGCTGCCCGCGCCAGGCGACCACCACCGGGCGCCCGCGCAACGAGGGATCGTCGCGCTGTTCGACCGACGCGTAGAAGGCGTCCATGTCGACGTGGAGGATCTTGCGGGGGCTGGGCGACAAGGCGGGCGGGCCCGCGCCGGTGCGGGGCGGCGCGTTAGTCAAAATGCTAACGCGCCGGGAGGGGCGAGTCGATGCCGCGGCTTACTCGCTCGCCAGGGTTTCATGCGCGGAGTGCCGCTTCACTTCGCCGCGGCGGATGCGCATGTGATCCTCGAGCTGCCGGCGCAGCGCGTCGAACGCGTCACGCACGGCGATGTAGGCATCCTCATGGCTGCGATCCAGCGACGGACGACCTGCTTCGAAGGTGCCGCCCGGCATCACCGCGTGGATGCGCACCACGTAGCGGTTGCCGTGCGTGTGGCGATGTGCGTCATGGCGCACGGCAACGTCGCACGATTGCAGGCGCGATGCGAACTGCAGCAGCTTGTCGGCGTGGCGCCGGATGTCGTTTGCCAATGCCTCCGAAGGGGCCATGTCTTCGAAGCGGATCGTGACGTCGAGGTTCATGCGTGCTCCTGACTGCGGTTGCGTTGGGCCTATATTGGGTCGGGTGGCCGGGTGCTCCGCCTTGAGGCCGCTCAAGACACGTCGCGGGGAATGCAGCACGATGGCTGGATCGGCAAGACGCACATGAGCACGTACTCGCTCCCATCGCTGTTCGCTCCATCTTCGGTGGCCGTGGTCGGCGGCAGTCCGCGTGAGCGCTCCATCGGACGTGCCGTGCTGCGCAACCTGCTGACGGGAGGCTTCCCGGGCCAGATCGGACTGGTCAACCCGCGCCATCGCGAGATCGAGGGAATCGCATCGGTTGCGCGGCTGCAGGACCTGCCCTTCACGCCGGAACTCGTGGTGATCGCCACGCCTGCCGCGATGGTGCCCAGGCTGGCACGCGCGGCAGCGGAGAAGGGCGCGTCGGCGGTCGTCGTGCTCAGCACCGGGCTGGGACAGGGCGAGGGCTCGCTGGCGGCCGAACTGCAGGCCACCGCGCGGGCACACGGCCTGCGCGTGGTCGGACCGAGCAGCCTGGGCGTGATCGCGCCGCATGCGCGGCTCAATGCCAGCTTCGCCGCACACGGGCCCCTGGCGGGCGACATCGCCCTGGTGTCGCAATCCGCAGCCATCGCTGCCGCGCTGGTCGAGTGGGGTGCGATCCGCTCCATCGGCTTTTCCGCGGTCGCCACGCTGGGGGAGGTGGTGGACGTCGATTTCGGCGACCTGCTCGACTACTTCGCGCGGGATCGCCACAGTCGGGCCATCCTGCTGTATGTCGAATCGATCCGCGATGCGCGCAAGTTCATGTCGGCGGCGCGCGCGGCCGCACGCCTGAAGCCGGTGGTCGTCGTGAAATCCGGTCGCCACGCGCCGCGCCCGCACGCACCGGGCACGCATGCCGCGGCACTGGCGCGCCCCGACGCGGTGTACGCGGCGGCGTTCCAACGCGCCGGCATGCTGCGCGTGCGTGCGCTGGACGAGCTGTTCGCCGCGGCGGAGACACTGGGCCGTACTGATACGTTCCCCGGCCGGCGTCTGGCCATCTTCGCCAACGGGCGTGGCACGGGTACGCTCGCGGCCGATCGGCTGCTGGACATGGGCGGCACGCTGGCGACGCTGTCGGACGCCACGCGCGAGCGCATCCGTCCGATCGCGTCGTCCGCATGGCCCGGTACCAATCCCGTGGACTTCTACGGCGACGTCGACCATGCCGCGTATAGCGATGCATTCCGGGCGTTGATGGAGGACGACCAGAACGACGCGATCCTCGCGCTCAACGTGCCCACCGCGTTGATGGGCGCCGATGCGCGTGCGCAGGCGCTGGCCGATGCGCGCAAGTCGCTGCCGCGCCACATCGCCCGCAAGCCGGTGTTCGCGGTGTGGCTGGGCGCGGACGAAGACGCCGTCGCACGGCTCAACGCCGCGCGCATTCCCAACTACGCCACCGAAGCCGATGCGATACGCGGCTTCATGTATCTGGTACGCCATCGCGAAGCGCAGACCACGCTGATGGAAACGCCGCCGAGCATGCCCGACGACTTCCAGGCGGACACGCAGACGGCGCGCGCCATCGTCGAGGCGGCCGTGGCGGAAGGCCGACGTTGGCTCGACCCGGTCGAGGTCACGCGCGTGCTCGGCGCGTACGACATCCCGATCACGCCGGTGAAGGCCGCGCGCGATGCCGACGGTGCCGCACGCGAGGCGGCTGCGATCCTGGCCGACGGAACGCCGGTGGCGGTGAAGATCCTCTCGCCCGACATCGACCACAAGTCCGACGTCGACGGGGTGCGCCTGAACCTGCTCAGCGAACAGGCCGTGCGCGAGGCGACCGAGGCGATCCTGCAGCGTGCGCGCGACGCGCGGCCGGATGCGCGCATCCAGGGCGTCACCGTGCATCCGATGGTCGTGCGTCCGAAAGCGCGCGAGCTGATCGCCGGCGTGGCCGATGACGAGACGTTCGGGCCGGTCATCGTGTTCGGCCGTGGCGGCACGGCGGTGGAGGTCATCGACGACAAGGTGCTGGCGCTGCCGCCGCTGGACCTGCGCCTGGCGCACGAGATGATCGGTCGGACGCGCGTGTCGCGCATCCTGAAGGCCTACCGCGACGTGCCGGCGGCGGACGAGCGCGCGGTCGCGCTGGTGCTGGTGAAGCTGGCGCAGCTGGTCGCGGACCTGTCGCAGATCCGCGAGGTCGACATCAACCCGCTGCTGGCCGATCGTGACGGGCTGATCGCGGTGGATGCACGCATCGGCGTGTCCACGTCGCGTGCATTGCACAAGGGGCCCGGCCATCCCCGTTTCGCGATCCGTCCGTATCCGAAGGAATGGGAACGGGAAATCGAGCTATCCGACGGCGCCACCGCGTTCGTGCGTCCGGTGCGGCCGGAGGACGAGGAGATGTTCCGCACGTTCTTCCAGAAGGTGTCGGACGAAGACCTGCGCATGCGGTTCTTCCAGACCGTGCGCCATTTCAGCCACGAGTTCATCGCGCAGCTGACGCAACTGGACTACGCGCGCTCGATCGCGCTGGTCGCCATCGATCCCGGCACCGGCGAGATGCTCGGCGCCGTACGCCTGCATGCCGACGCCAATTACGACCGCGGCGAGTACGGCATCCTGGTGCGCTCGGACCTCAAGGGGCACGGGCTGGGCTGGCGCCTGATGCAGATCATGATCGAGTACGCGAGCTGGCTGGGCCTGCATTCGATCGAGGGCGAAGTGCTGCAGGAAAACCGCACCATGATCGCCATGTGCCGCCGGCTTGGGTTCTCGGTGAGCACCAACCCGGACGATCCGAGCCTGGTCAACGTGTCCCTGCGCCTGGACCAGCACGCGGCGGAGTGACGCATCGCGCGGCGTCGTGCCGCGCGCTGTCGGTGGCCGTTCGTCAGGCCAGTCCCGGGCCCGGAGCGAGCATGCGGCCGATCCGGCGCTGGCGCAGGATCTGCCACACCGCTCCAATCAGGTACGCGACGAATGCGGTCCCGATCGGCCCGAACAGTCGCGTGTCTTCCGGCCCGGTCGCAAACGGTGCGCCCAGCGGTACGCGCGTCAGCGTTTCCACGAAGGCCGGGATGAAGTGGAAGAACAGGGCCGTAAGGTTGAACAGCACCGTGGCGTAGCCCGAAAGCCGGCCGAAACCGTTGCGGCGCTCCGCCCACCACGCCAGCGCCAGCACCACCAGCGTGAGCAGGCTCAGCACGTGCGGTGCGCCGAAGCTGCCGCGGCGGAAGATGAAGAGCCCGGTGACCGCCGCGCCGATCGTGAACCAGAAGAACGAGGAGCCCGCCACGGTGTTCAGGCGTATCTGCCGGTAGCGGATCAGGGCAACGAAGCCCGCGACGACGCCGATGATGGCGATGACCGTGTGGAACGCGCCGAAGGCGGTGATGTTCAGCAGCTCGAGCATGACGTCACCTCGCAGGTTGGAAGCGGAAGACCGTTACGACCTCTAGAACGCGAAACACGAGCAACCCAATGCACCCCAGAATCCGCGCAGGTCGCCGGGTGCATCGAAATGGGCGGCGTGGGAGGCGTGGTGCACGTGGCAGGCGGCGCCGTCGCCGTGCGAATGGCCATGGGCCATGGCCGCGGCGGCCTGGCCAAGCGTGCCCGGCTGGTAGCCGCCCCATCGGCGCACGGGCGACCAGTCGGGCATCGGATCGGGCAAGGGCGGCGCGAGGCGGGCGAACTCGTCCTCGCCGTGCACCAAACGCCCGCCGACCACCGTGAGCACGCTGGTGATGCCCTGGATGCGTTCGTCGGGCACCGACAGGAAGTCGTCCGACAGCACCGCGAAATCCGCGAACTGACCCGCCGCCAGCACGCCCTTGCGCGATTCCTCGCCCGAGAACCACGCGCTGCCCTGCGTCCACAGGCGCAATGCTTCTTCGCGCGCGAGCAGGTTGTCCTCGCCGTACATCGGCATGCCGCCGACCGTGCGCCCCGTGCTCAGCCAGTACAGGGCGACCCACGGGTTGTAGCTGGCCACGCGGGTGGCGTCGGTGCCGGCCCCGACCGGTACGCCGGCATCGAGCATGCGTCGCACCGGCGGCGTTCGCTTCAGCGCGTCGTTGCCATAGCGCTGGGCGAAGAACTCGCCCTGGTAGGCCATGCGGTGCTGGACGGCGATACCGCCGCCGAGCGCGCGCACGCGGTCGATGTTGCGGTCGCTGATGGTTTCGGCGTGATCGATGAACCAGTGCAGTCCGTCGAAGGGAACGTCGCGGTTCACCTTCTCGTAGACGTCGAGGATGCGGCCGATGCTCTCGTCGTAGGTGGCGTGGATGCGGAACGGCCAGCGCTTCTGGCTGAGCAGCCGCACCACGCTTTCCAGATCGCCTTCCAGTTCCGGAGGCAGTTCCGGGCGCGGCTCACGGAAATCCTCGAAATCCGCGGCGGAGAACACCAGCATTTCGCCGGCGCCGTTATGGCGCAGCATGTCGTCACCGGCGCGCGGCTGCAGCATGCCGATCCAGCGTTCGAAGTCGGCCAGCTCGCCGCCCTTGTTCTGCGTGAACAGGTTGTAGGCGATGCGGACGGTGAGCTCGTCGTCCGCATGCAGCTGGCGGATGATCTCGTAGTCGTCCGGGTAGTTCTGGAAACCGCCGCCCGCGTCGATGACCGAGGTGATGCCCAGCCGGTTGAGTTCACGCATGAAATGGCGCGTGGAGTTGCGCTGGTACTCCGGCGGAAGCTTCGGGCCCTTCGCCAGCGTTGCGTACAGGATCAGCGCGTTGGGCTTGGCCAGCAGCAGGCCGGTCGGGTTGCCCGCCTTGTCGCGTTCGATGCGGCCGCCCGGCGGATCCTGGCTGTCCTTCGTATAGCCGACCGCACGCAGCGCCGCGCGGTTGAGCAGGGCGCGGTCGTACAGATGCAGGATGAAGACCGGCGTGTCGGGTGCGACGGCGTTGAGTTCGTCCAGGGTCGGCAGGCGCTTTTCGACGAACTGGTGTTCGCTGAAGCCGCCCACCACGCGCACCCACTGCGGTGCCGGCGTGCCCGCGACCTGTTCGCGCAGCATCGCCATCGCATCGGCCAGACTGGACACGCCATCCCAGCGCAGTTCGAGGTTGTAGTTGAGGCCGCCACGGATGAGGTGCGTGTGGCTGTCGTTGAGCCCCGGGATCAGGCGTCGGCCGCGCGCGTCGATCATGCGCGTGCCGTCGTGCGACAGCGCCAGTACCTCGGCGTCGTTGCCGATGGCGATCAGGTTGCCGCCGGCCACCGCGAGCGCGGTTGCAGTCGGGCGTCGCGGATCTAGCGTCGCGATCCGCGCGTTGAAGACGATCAGCTCGGCGTTGGCTTCGACCACGTTTCCTCCCTGTGCCGCCTCGCGCCGGTTCGTGCCACGCGGCGTGCAGCCGAGCAGCGTGCCGGCGAGTGCGGCCTCGATGATCCGGCGACGCGAGGGGTCGATGGGCATCGCCGGACCTGCTTCAGTGACCGCCTTCGGAGGCGCCGAACATCGCCTTGGCGTACTGGATGCCAAGGCCATAACCGCCGGCCATTTCGCGCGCGATGCCGGTGGTGAGGTCGTAGGTGGCCGCGCGCGCCCAGTCGCGCTGCAGCTCCAGCATGTACTGCAGGGCCGTCAGCGGTCGCGCGCCGGCCTGGATCATGCGCTGCATCGCGCGTTCGTGCGCCTCGTCGCTGACGTCGCCGCAGGCATCGGCGATGACGTACGCGTCGAAGCCCTGTTCGAGTGCGGTCAGGACCGGGCCGACGATGCAGACGCTGGTCCACAGGCCGGAGAACACGATCCGGCCCTTGCCGATCGTATTGACGGCATCGGTGACCTGCGCGTCTTCCCAGCAGTTCATGCTGGTGCGGTCGTAGACGGGGGACTGGCCGAAGGCGGCCGCTACTTCCGGGAACAGCGGGCCGGAGAACGACTTCTCCGCCACGGTGGTCACGATCGTGCTGACGCCGAAGCCGACGGCGGCCTTCGATACCAGCGCCACGTTGGTGCGCAGCGTGGCGACGTCGATCGAACGCACCGCGAACGCCATCTGCGACTGGTGATCGATCAGGACCAGGATGTGGTCCTGCGGATTGAGCAACTGCTTGCCGGCGGCAGTGATGGCGGTGGGCATGATCGATCCTGTTCGTGTGGGATGGGATGGGCCGACGCACGGGCGCCGGCCCCGTGCGGTCAGCCGTGCAGGCGGATCGCGGTTTCGGCGACGACGCGGCCCTGGTAGCGCGCGCCGTCCAGTTCGTTCTGGGTGGGCTGACGCGAACCGTCGCCGCCGGCGATGGTCGACGAGCCATAGGGCGAGCCGCCGGTCACTTCGTCCAGGCGCATCTGTCCGGCGTGGCCGTAATCCAGTCCCACCACGACCATGCCGAAGTGCAGCAGGTTGGTGATGATGGAAAACAGCGTGGTTTCCTGACCGCCGTGCTGCGTGGCCGTGGAGGTGAAGGCCGAGCCGACCTTGCCGTGCAGCGCGCCACGCGCCCACAGACCTCCGGCCTGGTCGAGGAAATTGGCCATCTGCGACGACATGCGACCAAAGCGCGTGCCGGTTCCGATGATGATGCCGTCGTAGTCCGCCAGGTCTTCCACCTTGGCGATCGGCGCGGCCTGGTCGAGCTTGAAGTGCGAACGTTCCGCGACGTCCTGCGGCACCAGTTCCGGCACGCGCTTGATGTCTACCTGCGCGCCGGCGCCGCGCGCGCCTTCGGCGATCGCCTGTGCCATCGTCTCGACGTGCCCGTAGGCGGAGTAGTACAGGACCAGGATCTTGGCCATTGCGGTTTTCCTTGGGGTGGAGTGAGCGATGCCGCTCCGACCCGCAGACGATGCGGGGCGGGCGGGGAGAATGGATTGGATGCTGT
Organism: Lysobacter sp.; assembly: GCF_035655815.1. Classification (NCBI taxonomy): domain Bacteria; kingdom Pseudomonadati; phylum Pseudomonadota; class Gammaproteobacteria; order Lysobacterales; family Lysobacteraceae; genus Lysobacter; species Lysobacter sp. The sequence continues at coordinate 232,644 of NZ_DASRTS010000038.1, read as the reverse complement.
TGCGGTTGTGGTCGCTTTTTCCTTCTCCCGTCGGGAGAAGGTGCCCGCAGGGCGGATGAGGGGAAGCGAAGCGGGTGCGTCACTGCACTGCGGCTTGCGCGTGATGCTTCGTTGCCCCTCACCCCAACCCTCTCCCGAGGGGAGAGAGGGGCCTGCGCCAACCGTTACGGCGCGGTATCGACCAGCACCACTTCCGCGTCGTCGATCGCCTTGACGGTGATCGTGCCTTCGTTGCGGATCGCCGCACCGTCGCGGGCTTCGATGCGCTCGCCGTTGACTTCGATGGTGCCCTTGGCCGGCACCAGGTATCCGAAGCGGCTGCCGCCGAAGTCGTACTCGGCGGTTTCGCCCGCAACGAGGTTCAGGCCCAGCACGCGCGCATTGGCGCGGATCGGCAGCGCATCGTCATCGCCGGGCATGCCGCTGGCTAGCGTCACGAACCGGCCGGAGCGATCGCCCCTGGGGAAGGGCTTGCTGCCCCAGGTCGGTGCACCGCCGCGCGCGTCCGGGATGATCCAGATCTGGAAGATCCGCGTGGTAACCGGCTCCAGGTTGTATTCGGCGTGCTGGATGCCGGTGCCGGCGCTCATCACCTGCACGTCGCCCGCTTCGGTGCGGCCCTTGTTGCCCAGGTTGTCCTGGTGGGTGATCGCGCCTTCGCGGACGTAGGTGATGATCTCCATGTCCGAATGCGGGTGCGGCGGGAAGCCCGTGTTGGCGGCGATGGTGTCGTCGTTCCACACACGCAGCGCGCCCCAGCCCATGCGGGCGGCGTCGTGGTAGCTGGCGAACGAGAAGTGGTGCTTGGCATCGAGCCAACCGTGGTTGGCACCGCCGAGGGAGTTGAAGGGGCGACGCTCGATCATGACCTTGCTCCGGGTTGTGTGGAGGAGTGGCGCCACGATAGGCCGGTACGGGCTGGTTGAGAATGGAACGGATCGAATATGATCGTTTCCATTATTTGCATGATCGGAGGCGGCCATGAAACTGCCCGACCTGGAAGCCTGGGCGATCTTCGCCAAGGTCGCCGAAACGGGCTCGTTCGCGCGCGCCGCGGCGGAGCTCGACCTTTCGCAGGCCACGATTTCCAAGGCCATCACCCGCCTCGAAACACGGCTGAAGACAGTGCTGTTCCATCGCACGTCGCGGCGCATGTCGCTGACGGAAAGCGGTCGCGGCGCGCTGGAACGCGCCGGCCGCATCCTGGCCGAGGGCGAGGCGGTGGAGGCGGAAATCACCGCGCAGGCCGCCAGCCCGCGCGGGCAGGTGCGCATGGCGGTGCCGATGTCGTTTGGCATCGAGCACCTCTCGCCGGTGCTGCCGGAGTTCATGGCGCGGTATCCCGACGTATCGCTGGAGGTCGACTTCGACGACGGCATCGTGGACCTGGTCGGCGGCGGCTTCGACCTCGCGCTGCGCATTTCGGCGCTTGCCGACTCCAGCCTGCTCGCGCGACGCCTGTGCGGCGTGCGGATCCTGCTGGTCGCCTCGCCGGCGTATCTCGACGCACACGGCCGGCCGAAACACCCGCGCGATCTGGCGCAACATGGCGCGCTGTTCTACACGCTCTCGCGTTTCGGCAACGCGTGGCGCTTCCATCACCGCCGCCACGGCGATTTCTCGATCAGCGTGCCGGCGCAGCTGCGCGTCAACAACGCCGAAGCGCTCAACCCGGCCTTGCTCGCCGGCCTGGGGCTGGCGTTGCAGCCGGAGTTCCTGATCTGGCGCGAGTTGAAGGCGGGCAAGCTGGAAGTGGTGATGCCCGACTGGTCGCCGCCGCCCATCGCATTGCACGTGGTCACGCCGCCCGGTCGCGTGCGTCCGGCGCGCGTGCAGGTGCTCATCGATCATCTGGTGAAGAAGTTCGAAAAGGCGCCGTGGGCGGACCGCGACGCGCGGGACGCCTGAGCATCTCCAAGGGCGACGGAAGCTGCGACTCGGCGCCATGAAGCGGCTATCGTCTCGACTCCGACCGGCCTGACCGTGGAGCCTTCGTGCAGAAGATCGACCTGAAACGCGAACTCGGTCCGCTGTACCGGCCGCCGGTAAGCCGGGTGATACAGGTCGACGTGCCCGCGTTCCGGTTCCTGATGATCGATGGCGAAGGCGACCCGAACACCTCGCCGGCCTATGCGCGTGCGGTGGAAGCCCTGTTTTCGGTGTCGTACACGGCCAAGTTCATGGTGAAGAAGGGCGCGCAGGCCATCGATTACGCCGTGATGCCGCTGGAAGGCCTGTGGTGGTCCGACGACCTCACCGCGTTCGTGAACGACGACCGCGCGAAGTGGCAGTGGACCATGATGATCATGCAGCCCGATTTCGTGGAACCGGCGCTGATCGAAGACGCCATCGCGCAGGTCAGGCGCAGGAAGCGGCTCGCCGCCGTGGAAAAGCTCCGACTTCAAACCTTTACCGAAGGGCGATGCGCCCAGACGCTCCACGTCGGGCCCTTCAGCGAGGAAGGCCCGACCATCCAGCGCGTCCACGACTTCATCCGGGCGCATTCGGCGCTGACTGGCAAGCACCACGAGATCTATCTGACCGACGTCCGGCGTGCCGACCCTGCGCGATGGAAAACCATCATTCGCCAGCCGATGACGTGATGCGTGCGATGGCGCATCCAGTGGTCACGTCGTCGGTCCCCCGATCGGGGGTGGGCCGCCTCGGCGCGTCCGCCTAACCTCGGCGTTCTGGATCGGGACATCGCGTCCGTCGCCTGATGGACGCATCGTGAGGTGAGCATGGCCAAGGCTGACGCCACGGCGACGGATGCGGCGAGCGGCCCCTGGTCGCCGTTGAAGGTGCCGACGTTCCGCGGGCTCTGGCTGGCCATCCTGGCGGGGAACATCGGCACCTGGATCCACGACGTCGCTGCCGCATGGGTGATGGCGGAGACCACCGGATCGCCCTTCATGGTGGCGGCGGTGCAGTCGGCCACGACGTTGCCGGTGGTGCTGCTGGCCATCGTCGCGGGCACCCTGTCCGACATCGTCGACCGCCGCCGTTACCTGATCCTCGCGCAGCTGTGGATGTTCCTGGTCGCGGGCACGCTGGCGCTGCTGGCGCAGTTTGGCCAGATGGGGCCGTGGACGCTGGTGATGCTGACGTTCGCGCTCGGCGTGGGCGCGGCCATGGCGATGCCGGCGCAGCAGGCGAGCACGCCGGAACTGGTGCCGCGCCCGATGCTCGGCGCCGCGGTGGCGCTGGGTTCGCTGAGCATGAACATCGCGCGGGCGATCGGGCCGGCGCTGGGCGGCGTGATCGTTGCGCAACTCGGTGTGGCGTGGGCGTTCGCCATCAATGCGCTGTCGTTCCTTGGCGTGATGGTGGTGTTGGTGCGCTGGCGGCGCGAGCCCGCATCCAGCGCGCTGCCGCCGGAAACCTTCGGCGTCGCATTGCGGGCCGGCTGGCGCTACGCGCGCCAGGCCAGCGTGCTGCAGGCGGTGCTGGTGAAGGCCGGCAGCTTCTTCGTCTTCGCCAGTGCGCTGACGGCGCTGCTGCCCATCGTGGTCAAGCAGGAACTGCGTGCCAGCGCCGGCACGTACGGCCTGCTGCTCGGCTGCGTCGGTGCCGGTGCGATCACTGGTGCGCTGCTGCTGCCGCGCCTGCGCCGTCGCATCGAGCCCGACCGCCTGGTGCTGCTGGCCACGCTGGCGTATGCGGCGTGCATCGCGGTGCTGGCGCTGGTGCGCGACGTGCGCGTGCTCTACCTGATGTCGCTGGTCAACGGCTTCGCATGGATCAGCGTGCTGTCGTCGCTGCAGATCGCCGCGCAGACCTCGGTGCCGGCGTGGGTGAGGGCGCGCGCGTTGTCGCTGTACATCGTGGTGTTCTCGGCGGGGCTGGCCGCCGGCAGCCTGGGCTGGGGCGCATTGGCGCAGGCGCAGGGGGCGACGACCGCGCTGCTGGCCGCATCGTTCGGCACGGTGCTGGCGGCCCTGTTCGGCCTTCGTTTTCCTCTGGGCGCGGCCATGCAACTGGATGTCACGCCGTCCGGTCACTGGCCACAGCCGGTCGTCACCGACGAAGTAGCCGGCGATCGCGGGCCGGTGCTCGTCACCATCGAATACCGCGTGCGGCTGCCGGAGCGCAGCGAGTTCCTGCGCCTGATGCGCGAACTGGGACGCGGCCGTCGCCGCAACGGTGCGGTGTCGTGGGGCGTGGCGGAAGACACGGTCGCGCCCGGCGTGTACATGGAGCACTTCGTCGATTGCTCGTGGCTCGAGCACCTGCGCCAGCACGAACGCGTCACCGAGGACGAGCACCACCTGCAGGAGGCGATTGGCGCGCTGCTGGAGCCGGGCACGATGCCGGTCGTGCGCCATTTCGTCGGTGGAGCCCCCGGCGCGACATTGCCCACGCGAACCGCCGGCAACGTCAATCCGATGGCATGAGCCACACCGCACGGCGGTGCAAGATCGCCGCGCGCCGCAGCTGGTCTGATCGTCGCGTGACGGCACGTGCCGTGGAGGACGAATGAAACTCTATCTGGTGTCCCTCGCCGTCGGCGTGCTGGTCGGCGTGATCTACGGCGTGCTCAACGTGCGCTCGCCGGCACCGCCGGTGGTCGCGTTGGTGGGCCTGCTGGGCATCCTGCTCGGCGAGCAGCTGGTGCCGCTGGCCAAACGCGTGATCGCGCGCGAGCAGGTGACGTCGGCCTGGGTGAAAACGCAATGCGGGCAGCACATGTTCGCGCGACTGCCCAAGGCCGATGCGAAGCACGCTGCGCAGGAGGACGGTCATGGCAGCTGAGCGGGTAGGGCGCATGACCGCCTTGCTGGACGTCGTGGCGCGCGCCGGCCTGTGCCTGGCGTTCGTCTACAGCGGTATTGCCAAGCTGGCCGACTTTTCCTCCGCAGTGGCCGAGCAAGCACACTTCGGGTTGCAGCCGGCGGTGTTCTTCGCGGCGGCAACCATTGTCGTGCAGTTGGGCGGCGCGACGATGGTTCTGTTCTGTCGCGGTCGCTGGCGCGCGTTGGGTGCACTTGTGCTCGCCGGCTTCACCGTGGCGGCGACGTGGATCGGCCACGCGTTCTGGACGATGCAGGGCATGGAACGCTTCCACAATCTCAATGCGTTCCTGGAACATGCGGGGCTGGTCGGTGGCTTCCTGCTGGTCGCGGCTTATGCATGGCGCGACGCCGCGAGCGAGCATGAATCACTGCACCAACAACCAGAGTCGCCGCTCAGCCGGCCCCCCACTGCGCCAGGTTCTGCCTGAGCTTCTCCACACCGGCCCATGGGTCCTTGCGACGACGCTTCAGCCGCGCCGGTACGTCCTCGATGGTGAACGCGTCGCCGCGCTTTAGCTTGGACAGCTCGCTCCACGCCAGCGGCATCGCGACCGGTGCGCGCGGTCGCGCGCGCAGCGAATACGACGCCACCGCCGTCGCACCGCGGCCATTGCGCAGATAGTCGACGAAGATGCGCTTGTTGCGCAGGCGCTTGGTCGACACGGACAGGAAGCGGTCGGGCTCCGCCTGCGACATCACTTCAGCGAAGCTCTGCGCGAACTGCTTTACCAGTGTCCAGTTGTCCGGCGGATCCAGTGGCACGACCACGTGCAGGCCCTTGCCGCCGGTGGTGCGCAGGAACGATTCCAGGCCGATCTCCTCCAGCCGCTTGCGCACGTCCACGGTCGCGCGCTTCACTTCGGCAAAGGGCACGTCCGGTCCTGGGTCCAGGTCGAACACGATGCGGTCCGCGCGATCGGGATCGTCGGCGTGCGAGCCCCATGGGTGGAACTCCAGCGCGTTGAACTGCACCAGTTCCATCAGCGCCGCGGCATCGTTCACGACCAGGTAGTTGGCGTTGTTGCCGGCTTCCTCCTTCAGCCGGACGAACTCCACCAGCTCCAGCCCGGGCGTGTGGTGTTTCTGGAAGAAGCAGGGTTTGTCGGTGCCCGCGGGGCAACGGATGATCGACAGCGGCCGGCCTGCGATTTCCGGCAACAGGTGATCCATCACCGCGGCGTAGTAGTTGGCGACGTCCAGCTTCGTGTAGCCGTCGTCGGGGTAGAGCACCTTGGTCGGGCTGCTCAGCTTGGGCGGCGTGCGTTCGGCGCTTTTCGCGGCTTTTGGGGAGCGCGAGGCACGCGCGGTCTTGGCCGCAGTCTTCTTCGTCGCGGTCTTCCTTGCGGCCGATGTCGACGAGCCACGATCGCTGTCGCCCAGGTCCTCGATCGACTTGTCCTCGCGCACCGATTTCAGCGAGGCCTGACGCAACAGCCCGTGGTTGCCGACGCCGCGGTAATTCACTTCCACGACGAAGCGCGGTTCGAACCACTTGGCGGTGCGCAGGTCGGTGTCGTGCTCCGGCACGAACACCGTCGGCTCCTTGCCGCCGGCGCGACCTATGCGGCGCGCCAGGTCCTTGAGCAGTACGTCCGAAAAGCCGCTGCCGACACGGCCAACGTAGGCCCAACCGTGGCGCTTGTCCGGCGTGGCCAGCAGCAGCGAACCAAAACCGCTGCGGCTGCCCTTCGGCGCGGTCCAGCCGACCACCGCGTACTCGTTGCTGTGCAGGCTCTTGGTCTTGCGCCAGTCGTCGCCTCGCCCCGTGTGGTATGGGCGGTCTACGCGCTTGGAAATGATGCCTTCGAAATCCTGCTGCCCGGCCATCTCGAACGCGCGTTCGCCGTCGCCGATCACGTGCGAGCTGTACGACAGGTGGCGTGTCCCGTCGCCCAGCAGCTTTTCCAGCAAGGCCTTGCGTTCGATCAGCGGCGCGCCGGAAACGTCGATGCCGTTGAGGTGCAGCACGTCGAACAGCACGTACGACAGCGTGCCCTGCTTCTCGCCTGACAGCGTGCCCTGCAGCAGGTTGAAGTCGTCGCGCGTGCCGGAACCGGCGATCAGTTCGCCGTCCAGCGCGGCCGAGTCCAGGCCCAGACCTTCCAGCGCGCCGGTGATCTCCGGAACCTTCTCCGTCCAGTCCAGCGCGTTGCGCGACCACAACCGCACCTTGCCCTTGGCGATGGTGGTGACGATGCGGTAGCCGTCCCACTTGATCTCGTGCAGCCAGTCGTCGCCGGCGGGGGGCGTGTCGCCCAGCCGCGCCAGTTGCGGCGCGAAGAACTCCTCGGGCGCGCGCGCCTTGCGTGCCTTCGGCAGTTTCGACGCCAGCGCGGCCCAGTCGCGACGCTTCGTGCCGGCCTGCACCGGTACTTCGGAGCGGCGCTTGCGCGCGGTCTTGCCGCGGCCGGCGCGGCGCGCGTCCTCTTCCGGCGGCGGGGTGACGTCGGCCAGCAGGTCGTCGGCTTCCAGCGTGCCGGCGTATTCGTCCTTGTCCTTGAACAGCAGCCACTGCGGTTGCCGCGCCGGCTTGCCCGAACGCACCAGGTGCCAGCCGCCCTTGAGCTTGCTGCCGAACAGTTCGAAACGCAGGTGGCCCTTGGCCAGCTGCTCCTCCGGGTCGTACTCGGTGGCCCACACGCCATGGTCGAACTGCGCGACGTGGCCGCCACCGTAGTGACCCTTGGGGATCTCGCCCTCGAACTGCGCGTAATCGACCGGGTGGTCTTCCACCTCGACCGCCATGCGCTTGACCGACGGGTCGTAGCTGGGGCCCTTGGGCACCGCCCAGCTCTTGAGCGCATCGCCGATCTGCAGGCGGAAGTCGTAATGGCGCCGGCTGGCGTGGTGCAGCTGCACGACGAAGATGGCGCGCTTGCCGGGCGGCAGGCGCTTGCCGGGTTCGGGCTCGCGGGTGCGGTTGAACTGCCGCTTGCGGCGGTATTCGGTGAGGCTCATCGCGTCGGCAGGGCGGGGCGGAGCTTCCACCTTCGCCCGGCCATCGTCGACGCGGCGCGAAATGCACAACGGAGACGGCGATAACACTCCGCGGCACGCGTGCCTTCGAAGCGGCACGGGCGCATGCGATCATCGGCACCTCGCAACAGGGGAATGCCGCATGTACAGCCTGTACTACTCGCCGGGGGCGGCGAGCATGGTGGTCCATTGGCTGCTGATCGAACTGGGCGTGCCGCACGAGTTGCGCCTGGTCGACACCGCAGCCCAGCAGCAGAAAAGTCCGGAATACCTGAAGTTGAACCCCAACGGCGTGGTGCCGACGCTGCTCGACGGCGACCAGCCGCTGTACGAGGCCGCCGCGCTCACGCTGCACCTGGCCGACCGCCACGCAGACGCGGCTTTTGCACCCGCGCTGGACGACCCGCAGCGCGGCGCCTACCTGCAGTGGATGCTCAACATCGCCAACACGCTGCAGTCGCCGCTGCGCCTGTGGTGGTACCCGCAGGACATCGATCCCGACCGCACCGATGCGGTGAAGGACGGCGCGCGTCGCCGCATCGAGGCCACGTGGGATCGCATCGACGCGCACCTGGCCGCGCACGGTCCGTACCTGCTGGGCGAGCGCCTCAGCGCCGCCGACCTCTACCTGACCATGCTGATGCGCTGGACCCGCAACATGCCGCGTCCCGGCCACACGTGGCCGCACCTGGGCGCGTTGGCGCAGCGCATGAAGGCGCGGCCGTCGTTCCGCACGCTGTACGAGCGCGAGGGCCTGACCGAATGGGCATGAGCCGGATGAGCGGTTGGCGCGCGGCGCTTGCCGTGCCGTGCGTGGCCGCGCTGCTGCTGGGGGCGGGTTGCAAGGAAGTGCAGGACATCCGCGAGGAGCTGGGCCTGGCGAAGCAGAAGGAAGCCCCGCCGCCAGCCCCGGTGGTGTCGCTGGCGGACCGCTGGATTCCAGCCGACAGCGCCGTGGGCGATCTCTCGCAGGCGCAGTGGACGCAGCGCTGGTGGCAGTGGGTGGGGCGCTTCGCCGACGTCAACGACGTGCCATACCGCGATCCCGACGGCCGCCGCTGCGCATTGCACCAGGAAGACGGCCCGGTGTGGTTCCTTGCCGGCACCGACGGCAACTTCGATGCGGTGCGCAACTGCCGCATCCCCGCCGACAAGCACCTGTTCGTGCCGCTGATCAACTGGGTGGTGGTGCGTGGACTGCAGGAGCAGCCCATGACCTGCGAGGAGAAGCAGGCCGAAGCCGCGCGTCTGGCCCAGAACGTCAACAATGGCCTGGTGCTGCTCGACGGCCGCCCGCTGGGCGAGCTGCAGCGCATGCGCGTCGCGGCCGGTGGCTGCTTCGCGATGGGCGAGGACGCACCGGCGGTGACCACCGACGGTTACTGGCTGATGCTCAAGCCGTTGCCGCCGGGCAAGCACCAGCTGGCCATCAATGCCGCATGGCGCGATGGTCCCCGCCAGCTTCTGCAAAACTTCCGCTACGAGCTGGAAGTGGATGGCCCGGGCGGTGCCGCGGCCGATGACACGCTCGATGAACCGGCCGACGAGGCCGCCGCGACCATTCAGTAAGGTACGTCGGCGCGTGCGTCCTGCCGCGCCGATTCTTCCGAATAATCAAGGGCTTTCGCTCGTCGCCGGGCGCTTGCTACTCTCCGGCGACGGCGGAGCCAGTCTCCGCCGGTTCTTTATCCGCACTCCGGCCACGACCGGTGGCGGTCCCGTCCTGTGAACGGATTCCAGGCGCTCACCAGAACAGGCAGAACCGGATGACGATTTCCGCAAGCGCAGCCCAGGCCGGAACCGGCGCGAAGCTTCCGCGCCAGATCCCCTACATCATCGGCAACGAAGGTTGCGAGCGTTTCAGCTTCTACGGGATGCGCAACATCCTGGTGCAGTTCCTGGCCAGCAGCGCGCTGCTGGGCTACCTGCCCGAGGCCGAGCGCCAGAGCATGGCGGTGGAGGTGTTCCACACCTTCGTCATCGGCGTGTACTTCTTCCCGCTGCTGGGCGGCTGGCTGTCGGACCGCTTCTTCGGCAAGTACAAGACGGTGCTGTGGTTCTCGCTGATCTACTGCGCCGGCCACGCCTGCCTGGCGCTATTCGAGAACCATCGCACCGGCTTCTACACAGGCCTGTTCCTGATCGCCCTGGGCTCGGGCGGCATCAAGCCACTGGTGGTGTCGTTCGTCGGCGACCAGTTCGACCAGAGCAACAAGCACCTGGCCAAGAAGGTATTCGACGCCTTCTACTGGATCATCAACTTCGGCAGCTTCTTCGCCTCGCTGCTGATGCCGATCTTCCTGCGTGAACTGGGTCCGGCGGTGGCGTTCGGCATCCCGGGTGTGCTGATGTTCATCGCCACCTTCATCTTCTGGCTGGGCCGCAGGCAGTACGTCAACGTGCCGCCGACCCAGGCCGATCCGCATTCGTTCCTGCACGTCTCGCGCACGGCGCTGATGGCGCGGGTGCCAGGGCAGGGGCGGCCGGGCTTCGTGGTGGCAGCCATTGGCGGCCTGCTCGCGATCGTTTCGCTGCTGCTGATCCCGCAGCTGGGCTTCGTGAAGGCCGCCTGCCTGGCGCTGGGTTTCGTCATCGCCTTCGGCGGCTGGGGCACCTCGATGCAGCTGGACCGCGCACGCGGCATGCATCCCGATGCCGCCGTGGACGGCGTGCGCGCGGTGCTGCGCATCCTGATCGTGTTCGCGCTGACCACGCCGTTCTGGTCGCTGTTCGACCAGAAGGCGTCGACCTGGGTGCTGCAGGGCAACGCCATGGCGATGCCGCACGACGCCTGGTGGTGGCCCAGCTGGCTGGTGAAGGACGCCGCGCAGATGCAGGCGCTGAACCCGCTGCTGGTGATGATCCTGATCCCGTTCAACAACCTGGTGCTGTACCCGGCCATGCGCCGCATGGGCGTGGAGCCGACGGCGCTGCGCCGCATGGGCACAGGCATCGCGTTCTCCGGCGTGGCCTGGGTGATCGCCGGCCTCCTGCAGCTGTACATCGACGGCGGCGACCCGGTTTCGCTGGCGTGGCAGATCCTGCCGTACGCGCTGCTGACCTTCGGCGAGGTGCTGGTGTCGGCCACGGCGCTGGAGTTCGCCTACAGCCAGGCGCCGCACGCGATGAAGGGCGTGATCATGGCGTTCTGGTACCTGGCCAGCACGTTTGGCAGCCTGTGGGTGCTGCTGACCAACGCGGGCGTGCGCAACGAGGCGGTGACCTCGCACATCGGCGCCACGGGATTGAGCCAGACCGCCTTCCTGATGTTCTTCTTCGCCGGCTTCGCGTTCGTGGCCGCGGCGGCGTTCGCGCTGTACGCGCGGCGCTATCCGATGCAGGACAACTACCGCACCGCCTGATCGCCTGGAGCCCTAGCCGATGCTGACCTTCGTCCTGATCGCCGTGACCGTGCTGGTGTCGTGGCTGGCTTTCGACCGGCCCGCGCTGCTGGAGCGGCTGATCCTGTGGCCGCCGGCGATCGACCGGAAGAAGCAGTACGACCGCCTGCTGACCCACGGCTTCATCCACGCCGACTGGTCGCACCTGCTGTTCAACATGATCACGCTGTACTTCTTCGGCCGGCTGATCGAACGGGTCATGGCCGAGCTGATCGGGCCGGCGGGCTTCGTGCTGTTCTACCTGTCGGCCATAGTCATCGCGATCCTGCCGACCTACCTGCGCCACCGGCACGATCCGCATTACCGCAGCCTGGGCGCATCGGGCGCGGTGTCGGCGGTGCTGTTCGCCTACATCCTGCTGCAGCCGTGGTCGCTGATCATCGTGTTCTTCCTGCCGATGCCGGCCATCCTGTACGCCGTGGCGTACATCGCGTATTCGATCTGGATGGACAAACGCGGCGGCGACAACATCAACCACAGCGCGCATCTGTCGGGCGCGCTCTACGGCGTGTTGTTCATGCTGCTGATGGAACCGCGCGTGGGCGCGGTGTTCCTGCAGCGTCTGATGAGTCCGTCGTTCGGGTGAGGGCGGCCCGCCGGGCGCGCCCTCCCGGCGCGCTCAGGCGGCGCGGCGGTCGCCGTCCGGCGAAGCGTCGCCGTAGGCCTGCATCAGGCGGTTGTACACCTCGGAGTCGATCTGGGCAGTCTCGATCGAGTCCTGCTTGCCGCTGCGCGCCAGTTCGTAGAGGCGGGACATCAGCGCGTCGTCGCTGACATGGTCCAGGGTGAGGTGATGCACGTTCATGGGGTGTCCTCCGGAAGCGTGTTTCCGGTAATCCATCACGCAGATTCCGTGCCAGTCGTCCTGATGCGGCCTCGCGGCGGAGCGGGGTGACGCTGTCGGTCAATCCTTGTCGCGGGGCGTTCCATCAGGACATTGACTGTCGCCGCGATGTGCGGCGCTCACCCGACATGAATGCCGACCGTGTTATGCCGGACATCCCGACACTGCCCAGGAGCCCAGGCATGGCGACGAGGAAGGCCGGCAAGAAGACCGTCCGCAAGAGTCCCGCGAAGAAGGCGGGCGCACGCAAGACCGCCGCGAAGAGCGCGAAGAAGGCTACCCGGAAGGCTGCCACCAAGACCGCCCGCAAGGCCGTCAAGAAGACCACCGGCAGCGCAGCGAAGAAGACCGCGCGCAAGAGCACCGGCACCGGTGCGCGCAAGGTCGCCAAGAAGGCAGCCAGGAAGACGGTACGCAAGACCGCGACCAGTAAGACCGCCAGGAAGACCACGGCCAGGAAAACCACCGGCAGGACCGCCGGCGCGACCCGCAAGGCTCCAGCCAGGAAGGCTGCGAAGTCCGGCGCGAAGACCGCGACGAAGAAGACCACCGCACGCACGGCAGCGAAGAAGACCGGGACGCGTGCCGCGGCCGCTACCGGAACCGCGCGCCGCCGCACGGGCACGCGCCAGCCGCGCAAGACCGGCATCACGCCCGAGCAGGCGCTGGCCAACACACGCGAACTGCTGGCCGCCAAGCAGGAACGCGACCAGCAACCGCCGCCGTGGCAGCAGTTCGAAGGCAACCACGAGCATGGACAGAAGGCCGGCTACCAGTCCAACGAGGCCGAGGCGAAGGCGAACGAACTGCACCAGGCGGAGATCCGGCTGGAGGGCAACCAGGGCCACATCAGTGCCCAGGACCGTCGCAACCAGGGCAAGCGGGACGCGCGCTGAGCGATACTCCCGCCATGACCCAGCACACCATCGAGCACGACCCGGTCACCGCCGTCTTCAGCACCCGCGTGGACGGCGAACTGGCCGTCCTGGAATACCGCCGCGAGGGCGAGACCATGGTCATCGTCCACACTGGCGTGCCGGACGCCATCGGCGGCCGCGGCATCGCCGGCGAACTGGTCCGGGCCGCGTTCGAGCACGCCCGGTCGCTGGGCTGGCACGTGCATCCCAAGTGCTCCTACGCGGCCGCGTGGGCTGAACGGCATCCCGAATACAACCAGCTGCTGGTCTAGGCCGGCAGCCCCTGGTGGGAACAAGCGGCTTCCCGCGGCGGCAGGCGCCGATCCGACAGGCTGCCCGGGAGGCCGCTTTCTTCGTCCGGATGCTGCGCCGGGCGCGCAGGTGTGACAGCATGCGCGCCCCGTCCCCCGACACCCGCGCCGTTTCCCGGCGTCCATGCGCATGCGCCTGAACAAGCACATCAGCGACACCGGCTTCTGCTCGCGCCGCGAGGCCGACCGCCTCATCGCCGAAGGCCGGGTCACGGTCAACGGCATGCGCGCCCGCGTGGGCGCGGAGGTGGGCGAGGGCGACGAGGTACTGGTCGACGGCCAGCCGCTGAAGGTGCGCGCCGCCGCCAAGGGCAAGCGCCAGCACGTGTACATCGCGCTCAACAAGCCGGTGGGTATCACCTGCACCACCGAATCGACCGTGAAGGGCAACATCGTCGACTTCGTCGGCCACGAGCGCCGCATCTTCCCGATCGGCCGCCTGGACAAGGACTCCGAAGGACTGATCCTGCTGACCAGCAACGGCGACATCGTCAACGAGATCCTGCGCGCCGAGAACAAGCTGGAGAAGGAATACCTGGTGGCGGTGAACCACGCCGTCACCGACGAGTTCCTGCGCGGCATGGCGCGCGGCGTGCCCGTGCATGGCGAGACCACGCTGCCGTGCAAGACCGGGCGCCTGAACAAGTTCGGCTTCCGCATCGTGCTGGTGCAGGGCCTGAACCGGCAGATCCGCCTGATGGCGGCGCACTTCGGCTTCCGCGTGAAGCAGCTGCTGCGCGTGCGTATCGGCAACGTCAAGCTGGGCCATCTCAAGCCGGGGCAATGGCGCAACCTGACCGACGCCGAGCTGCATGGCCTGTTGCCTCACCGCGACAACTGGTGATCGAACAGGTTCAGGCGCACGTTAGCGCAGCGTGATACGGGCATCACGCGCAGGCCGCTAACCTGCCGGCATAGACAAGGGATTGCGATTGCCCATGAAACGAGTGTTGTTGCTGTGCGCGCTGGCCGCGGCGCTGGCCGCGTGCAAGCGCGAACCAGAACCCGCTGCCCCGCCCAGTGCCGCGCCCGGCCCCGTGGCGCCCGCCGAACCTGGCGCACCCACCGCGCCGCAGGTGGCGTTGCAGGACGTGGCCGAATCCACGCCGGACTACATCATCGGCATCAGCTACCAGGTGTCGGCCGAGCGCTATCCGGTCCTGGCCGCGGAACTCAAGAAATACGCCGACAACGCCCGCCAGGAACTGATCGAGGCCGCCAAGGCGCGCAACCAGCCCGGTGGCGCCACCAGCGCGCCCTACGACCTGTCGCTGAGCTTCACCGAAGTGATGCAGACGGCCGACGTGGTGGCAGTGGCGGCCGACGGCAGCAGCTACACCGGCGGCGCGCACGGCGCGCCGTTGATCGCGCGTTTCGTGTGGCTGCCGAAGCAGCAGCGGATGCTCACCGCGCGCAACCTGGTACCCGCGGCCGAAGGCTGGACCACCGTTTCCAACTACGTGCGCGAACAGCTGCATTCGGCGCTGTCGCAGCGCGTGGATGCCGACGGGCTGCCGCCGGAGGAGCGCGCCGAGGTGGTCAAGAACGCCTCGCGCATGATCGACGAGGGCACGCAGCCGGATCCGGCGGACTTCGCGCTGTTCGAGCCGATCGCTGCGCCAGACGGGCGCCTGTCCGGGCTGCGCTTCGTGTTCGCCCCGTACCAGGTCGGGCCGTACTCGGACGGCACGCAGACCGTGGACGTGCCAGCCGAGGTCCTGCTGCCCCACGTCGCGGCCGAGTACAGAACGCTGTTTGCCGCACCGCAGGCAAACGCCGCGGCCGCGCCGCGCTAGGATCGTCCGGTCCGCATCGGCCGGGAGCCGCGTGCCGGGCCACGCCGTTCAATGCCGCCGGGGTCGCCATGTCCGCATTGCGCAGTCGGGTCGAGGAGCTGTTGTCGCTGGCCGATGTCCGCGTGGGCGGGGACCGGCCGTGGGATCCGCACGTCGAGGACGAGCGTTTCTACGCGCGCGTGCTGGCGCAGGGCTCGCTCGGGCTGGGCGAGTCGTACATGGACGGCTGGTGGCACGTGCCGTCGCTCGACGGCCTGCTCTATCGCCTGATCAAGGCGGAACTGGACCAGAAGGTCCGCGGCTGGGGCGTGGTGCTGGACGGCCTGCGCGCACGGCTGACCAACCTGCAGAGCCGCCGCCGCAGCTTCGAAGTGGGCGAGCGCCACTACGACCTGGGCAACGACCTGTACTCGGCAATGCTGGGACGGCGGCTGGTGTACAGCTGCGGGTACTGGCGCGGCCGCGATGGCGCGGCGCTGGATGATCTCGACGCGGCGCAGGAAGCCAAGCTCGACCTGGTCTGCCGCAAGCTCGGCCTGCAGGCGGGCATGCGCGTGCTGGACATCGGCTGCGGCTGGGGCGAGGCGCTGAAGTTCGCCGCCGAGCGCTACGGCATCAGCGGCGTGGGCGTGACCGTGTCGCGCGAGCAGGCCGCCTACGCGCGCGAACTGTGCCAGGGCCTGCCCATCGAGATCCGCCTGCAGGACTACCGCGAACTGGACGAGCGCTTCGACCGCTCATTCTCGCTGGGCATGTTCGAGCACGTCGGGGTCAAAAACTACCGCACCTACTTCGAAGTGTCGCGGCGCTGCCTTGGCGACGACGGCCTGTTCCTGCTGCACACCATCGGCACCAACCGCTCGGTGCACCACACCGATCCGTGGATCGGCAAGTACATCTTTCCCAACTCGATGCTGCCGTCGGCCGCGCAGATCACGCAGGCCAGCGAAGGCCTGTTCGTGCTGGAGGACTGGCACAACTTCGGCGCCGACTACGACCGCACGCTGCAGGCCTGGCGCGCGAACGTCGAGCGTGCGTGGCCGGCTCTGGATGCCCGCTACGACGAGCGCTTCCGCCGCATGTGGCGCTTCTATCTGGCCGGCTCGATGGCGACCTTCCGCGCACGCCACTCGCAACTGTGGCAACTGGTGCTGTCGCCGAAGGGTGTGCCGGGCGGGTATGTGGCACCGCGGTGACGGTGGTTTCTACTCTCTTCGAAAAGAGAGAGCGCGAGTCGCCAAAGTAATCCCCCTTGGTCCCCCTTTTTCAAAGGGGGAAACCGCGCGGGAATCTTCAAACCGAAAAGGATGCTGGACGCGCTTTAGCGCTACCCGAATTTTGTCTCCCCTCTTTGGAAAAGAGGGGTTGGGGGAGATTGGTCTCCGTTGCGGGAACTTCTGTCAGGGGATTTCTTCCGATCCCTCATCTTCAAAGGGGAAGCAACACTCATCCGAAGAGCAAGAAGTCCGGCGAATCCCGCCGCCTAGAACTCCAAGTCCAGCGCCGCGCACAGGTAATCGGTAAAACGCGCCAAGCCCTGCAGATCGGTCTCCAGCGTCTTCAGCAGACGCGGGCCGGTCATCGTGGAGTCCTCGATCATGCGATACGCGACGAAGTTCTTGCGCTTGAGGTCGCCGGCGAACTCGAAGTCCTCCGGAAATCCTCGCGGCATGCGCGTAAGCATCTCGCTGTCGTCCAGGTCGAAACGACGGCGGAACTTCGCCTCGTGCGCTGCGGCCTTCCAACTGCCCGGGTTGTCGAGGATGAAGTGGCGCACGCGGCGCAGCGTGTCGGGTTCGGGATGCCACAAGCCGGCGCCGATGAAGCAGTTGCCGGGCTGGATCTGCACGTAGAACGAGGGGGCTTCGACCTGGCGTCCGCGTTCGTGGAACAGGCGCGCGCCCTGCCAGGTCTTGTACGGCGTCTTGTCATTGGCGAAGCGCGTGTCGCGCTGGATGCGGAACAGCGAACCGCCGACCGTCTTGGGCTCCGCGCGGTAATGCAGGCTCACGCCCGCCAGCACCGGTTGCAGGTCCAGCAGCAGCCGCTGGAACGGTTCGCGGATGTGCGCGTCGTAATCGCCCTTGTGCGCCTGGAACCAGGTGCGGTCGTTGTGGCGCGCGATGCCGCGCAGGAACTTGAAACTCGCGTCGCTGAAGTAAGTCGCCATCGTTGCCTGCTTCCATCATCCCGGTCCGCGCCGGGTGTGATCCTCATGGGTCGATTGTGATGCGGTGGTCGCGATTCAGGCCAGGCTGGCGGCGATGTCGCGACCCCAGGCCTCGAGCCGGTCGAGCAGGACCTGCTTGCCTGCATCCTGCGCATGCACGACACGCAGTTCCGCGATCTCGCGCGCGAAGCGCTCGAAGCTGTATTCGGAAGCGCCGGATTCGCCATACAGGCGCCAGCGCCGGTACTCGTTCCAGCGTGCCCATTCCTCGTTGTCGAGCGTCTGCGGCCAGTTGCGGGCGCGATAGCGGAACAGCATTTCCGGCAGCCGCACGTCGCGGAACGGGAATTCCGCCAGGCCGAGCACTTCCGGCGGCGTGGTCCGCACCTGCGGGAACATGCGCTTGTCGCCGTCGCCGATGAAGCCGTCGTACAGCGAGGCATCCACGTCCACCGGCACGCGTTCGCGCTCGACGGAAAACACCTGCCGCACCTTTTCCACCAGCCACGGACCGGCCTCGCGGATGCGTGCCGCGCGCGATTCGGCCATGACGGGATCGATGCGGAGCCGGTCGAAATCCGGGCCTCGCAGATGGTCCCAGGCGACCAGCGCCGGGCAGCGGTTGGTGTGCACTTCCTTCAGTGCGACGCGGGACTCGCCTTCGGGCAGGTCGATGGCGCGCACGTACAGGCGCTCGGCGATTTCCTCCGGTTCCAGGCGCAGCAGGGCGTCCGGATCCTGTTCCAGGTCGAACACGATGACGCGGCTGTCGATGCGCGGATGGCGCGCGATGGGCAGCACCGCGGCCGCACACAGGCGACTGGCGGGGAACTTCTGCGACACGTGCAGTACCGGCTTCATCGCCACCACGTCCAGCAGGCTGGCCGCGTAGCGCTTGTCGCGCAGGCGCAGCGCGTAGTCCCACAGCTTCGGCTGGTTTTCCCTAAGTTTGCGCGCCAGGCCGATCAATGCGCGCACGTCGGACAGCGCCTCGTGCGCATCGCCGATGCGGACACCATTCGCCTCGGCCAGATGCTCCAGCTTGAACGACGTCGCACCGTCCTCGCGGCGCGGCCACACCAGCCCGTCAGGGCGCAGCGCATGCGCCATGCGCAGCACGTCGAGCAGGTCCCAGCGCGAATTGCCACCGCGCCACTCGCGCTCGTACGCATCGAAGAAGTTGCGGAACAGCCCGTAGCGGACGAACTCGTCGTCGAAGCGCAGCGAGTTGTAGCCAAGCGTGCAGGTTTCCGGCCGCGCCATCTCTTCGAAGATCAGCGCAAACGCGGCGGCTTCGCTCATACCTTCGGCCAGCGCCTGCTGCGGAGAGATGCCGGTGACCATGGTCGCGCCGGGCGAGGGCAGCAGATCGTCGGCCGGGCGGATGAAGACGCTGATCGGCTCGTCTATCTGGTTCAGGTCGCAGTCCGTGCGAATGGCGGCGAACTGCGCGATGCGCGAGGTGCGCGGATCGGCGCCGAAGGTTTCCAGGTCGTAGAAAAGAAAGCTTCCCGCCACGTCACGCGTCCATCGGTAGCGATGTCAGGTGCTCGCGAACGGCCGCGTCCACCGTCTCCCAGTCCAGCGTATCGAGCGAATCGTGGCCGCGCGTCAGTTCGACCAGCAGTTCGCGCTGCAGGCGACCGCGCTCGAACGCCGTCGCGTACGGGATGCGATGGAAGGTGACCATGGCATAGCGCGGCATGAATCGATCCGGATGACGCTCGGCCAACGTCCGTTCCAGCGCGCGCTGCAGCAGATAATCGTCGTCGTCGACGCGGTCGCGCATTTCCAGGTAGTTCTCCAGCGCCATCGCCTGGATGGCACGCGCATTGGGCAGGCGCTCGGCCTGGAAAGCGGCGAACGCGGCGGCGCGATCGTCGTGTGCATCCAGATGCTCGGCCAGGGCGACGCAATCCTCGAATGCGCAGTTCATGCCCTGGCCGTGGAACGGCACCATCGCATGTGCGGCATCACCGACCAGCACGGCGCGGCCGTCCAGGTGCCAGCGATCCAGGTACAGCGTGGCCAGCAGGCCGGTTGGGTTGCGCTCGAAGTCCCGCTCCAGGTCCGGGATCAGCGGCAGGGCGTCGGCGAAATCGCGCTGGAACAGCGCGCGCGCATCGGCACCGTCGCGAACGGTGGCGAAACTCGGGTCGCCTTCGTTGGGCAGGAACAGCGTCACCGTGAACGTGCGTTCGTCGTTTGGCAGCGCAATGCACATGTAGCGCCCGCGTGGCCAGATGTGCAGTGCATTCTGCTCGATGCTGAAGCTGCCGTCCGCGGCCGGCGGAATTTCCAGCTCCTTGTACGAGTGCCCCAGGAATTCGGTGCGCTCGCCCAGGTCCATCCGCTGCGCCATCGCGCCTCGCAGCGCCGAACCCGCGCCGTCGGCGCCGACCAGCGACTCGAATGCCGCCTGGTGCACGCTGCCGTCGCGCGGGTCGGTAAAGCGCGCGATGCGCGCATCGAAGTCGACGTCGCTCAGTCCGCGGTCGAAATGCAGCCGCACGCCCGCACGCTCGGCGATGTCGAGCAGGACAATGTTGAGCTCGCCGCGATGAACCGACCAGATCACCTCGCTGTCGTCGCGCCCGTAGCGCTGCAGGTCGGTGCGGCCGTCGAGGAAGTGCACCATGCGCCCGCGCATCATCACCGCGTGCTGCATCACCGCGTCGTCCGCGCCGGCCAGCCGCAGCGCATGACGCCCGCGCTCGGCCAGCGCCAGGTTGATCGAGCGCCCGCCGCCATAACCCTGCACGCGCGGATCGCCGCGCTTCTCGTACACGTCCACGCGCCAGCCGCGCTGCACCAGAAGCGTGGCAAGCACCGCGCCGGCCAGGCCGGCGCCGATGAGGGTGATGTGGCGGTTGTCGGTGGTCATGCAGTCGTCCGGCGATGGTTGACGCGGATGGACGCGGAATACACGGATGAAAGCCTGCTTCGATCCGTGTTCATCTGCGTTGTTCTGTGTCCGTGCTCATGCGTGGTCCCGCCACCTCTCCACCGCCCGCACGAACCGCAGCACATCGGCGTGCGTGTTGTAGAGCGGGGCGGGGGAGATGCGGATGACGTCGGGTTCGCGCCAGTCGCCCAGTACGCCCTGCGTGGCGAGATAGTCGAACAGGTCGCGGCCTGCATCACGCCCGGTCAGGCCACGGCCTGCGATCACGCGCAGCGACAGCTGGCAGCCGCGCTGCGCGGGGTCGGCCGGCGTCACCACCTGCAGCGTCCCGTCCAGGCGCTGGCGGATCAGGGTTTCGAGATAGCCGGTCAATTTCACCGACTTGGCGCGCAGCGCCGGCATGCCGGCTTCGTCGAACAGTTCCAGCGACGCCCGCAGCGGCGCCATGCCGAGGATCGGCGGATTGCTCAGCTGCCAGCCGTCCGCGCCGGGCGTGGGCACGAACTGCGGGCCCATGCGGAAGCGCGTGGACTGGTCGTGGCCCCACCAGCCGGCGAACCGCGGCACCTCGCTGTGTGCGTGGCGCTCGTGCACGAAGCAGCCAGCGACCGCGCCGGGGCCGCTGTTGAGGTACTTGTAGTGGCACCACACGGCGAAGTCGACATCGCTGTCGTGCAGGGCGAGTTCCAGGTTGCCCACGGCATGCGCCAGATCGAATCCGCACATCGCGCCCTGTGCATGCGCGAGCGTGGCGATGCGCTTGGGATCGAACGCCTGTCCGGTGCGGTATTGCACGCCCGGCCACAACACCAGCGCCAGGCGCGACCCGTGCTGCGCGATGGCGCGTTCGATCGCGTCCATCGACGTCGTGCCATCGGCCTGGTCGGGCTGCAGTTCGATCAGGTCGGTGGCCGGATCGAAGCCGTGGAACGACACCTGCGACGCCACCGCGTAACGATCCGACGGAAACGCGCCGGCCTCGATCAGGATGGCCGGGCGTTCGCGCGTGGGGCGGTAGAAGCTGACCATCATCAGGTGCAGGTTCACCGTCAGCGTGTTCATCGCCACCACTTCCAGCGGCTTCGCGCCAACCAGTCGCGCCAGCGGCTCGCGTACCAGCTCGTGGTAGGGCATCCATTGTGCCTGTCCGGTGAAGTGGCCTTCGACCGCTTCATGCGCCCACTTGTCCAGCACTTCCTCCACGTGAGCTCGCGCGCCGCGTGGCTGCAGGCCGAGCGAATTGCCGACGAAGTAGGCCTGGTCGGCGCCGTCGTGCTGCGGGATCAGGAAGCGTTCGCGCAGGTTGCGCAGCGGATCGGCGGCGTCCTGGGCGAGGGCGTAGTGGTCGGAATACAGGTCGGTCACGTTGGTCGTTTGGATGGCTTGGGCTGTCGTTCCGACGGGCGTCGGAACAGGGCAAAGTCAAAATGGATCCCGGCTTGCGCCGGGATGACGGTGAAGGTTTGAATCGCCGGTGCGGTCACTCGAAACGCGCTTTCGATAGCCCCAGCCATTCCAGCGCGGTACCGTGGTACAGGCGCGCACGCTCCGCGTCGGACAGCTCCAGCGCCGCGATGCCCGCGCCGGGTTCCTGTTCGCCGAGCGGGAAGGGGTAATCGGTGCCGAGCATCACGCGGTCCACGCCGCAGGTGTCCAGCAGGTAGCGCAGCGCGCGCGGGTCGGCCACCCACGAGTCGAAGAACAACTGGTTGAGGTATTCGCGCGGATTGCGCGGGTTGTCGGTCGCGACGAGGTCCGGCCGCATGTTGAAGCCGTGTTCGATGCGCCCGATGGTGTACGGGAAGCTGCCGCCGCCGTGCGCCATGCACACCTTCAGGTTCGGCACGCGCTCGAGCACGCCGCCGAAGATCAGGCAGCACGCCGCACGCGATTGTTCGGCGGGCATGCCGACCAGCCAGGGCAGCCAGTATTTCGGCATGGTCGCCGCGCCCATCATGTCCCACGGGTGCACGAGGATCGCCGCGCCCAGTTCGCCCGCGGCCTGGAAGAAGTCGAACAGCTCCGGCGCGTCGAGGTTCCAGTCGTTGATGTGGCTGCCGATCTGCACGCCCTGCAGGCCCAACTGGTCCATGCAGCGTTCCAGTTCCTGGATCGCCAGGCGCGGCGACTGCAGCGGCACGGTGCCGATGCCGGCGTAATGGCGCGGGTACTCGCGGCAGGCCTCGGCCATGTGCTCGTTGAGCGCCTGGTGCAGCTCCAGCGCGTGGTGCGGCTTGGCCCAGTAGCTGAACATCACCGGCACCGTGCTGATCACCTGCACCTGCACGCCGAAGCGCGCATAGTCGTCGATGCGTTCCTGCGGGTCCCACGTCTTGGACCAGATCTCGCGGAAGAACTTTCCGTCCTTGTAGATGCGGTGCCGGCCGTCCTCGGTGTGGTGGATGACGGGGAAGCGATCGTCGCCGTACTTGCGCGCCAGATTGGGCCAGTCGCGGGGCAGGTAATGGGCGTGGGTGTCGATCTTCAGCATGCCGGGCCAGGAGCCTTCAATGTCGGGCGTTCCGGAGGCCGGCAGCGCGGGCGGGGTCGCGGACTGGATCGCGCGACGGTCCACTCGTGCCGGCATCGGAGGTCAGGCCCATACGATACCCGACAAGCCCTCGGCGTATGGCGACACGGTCCCGCAGTACGGATTGCCGATGTTCGGAGCCCGGATACGACACCGCCGACGCGGACGCCGGCGGTGTTGTTCCCCGGATTGTTGCGCATACGGGCCTTGGGGCCCGCGCGCATCGGTCAGGCCGTGGCGCTGGCGCGTTCCTGCGGGGCTGGGCTGTACGCCGAGCGCTGCTGCGGCTGGGTGCCAACCGCCGAAGCGGACGGACGCAGGTCGGCGATCTTGTATCCGGCCGTCTGCATGGTGTGCAGCAGCGGGTGGTCGAACGGACGGTCGATCGTCTTGCGCAGGTTGTACAGATGGCTGCGCAGCGTGTCCGAGTCCGGGGCCTCGCCCTTCCATATTTCACGCTCGATTTCCTGGCGCGACACCACGCGCGGCGATTCGCGCATCAGGATGTGCAGGAGCTGGAAGCCGGTCGGCGACAGATGCAGTTCCTTGCCGGCGCGATGCACCGTCATCGCTTCCGGATCCAGGACCAGGTCGGACACGCGCAGCACGCCACCGCCGATGGACTTGCGATCGCGGCGGATCAGCGCGCCCAGCCGCGCTTCCAGTTCCTGGATCGCGAAGGGCTTGGTGAGGTAGTCGTCGGCGCCGGCTTCCAGGCCGGTCACTTTGTCATCCAGCGTGTCGCGCGCCGTCAGCATCAGGATCGGCGTGGAGCTGCGCTGCTCCTGCCGCAGTCGGCGGCACACGTCCAGGCCATCCAGGCGCGGCAGCGAGCGATCCAGGATGATCGCGTCATAGGACGTTTCGTGGGTGAGGCGCAGCGCATCCGTTCCGTCGCGCGCGAAATCGACTTCGTAGCCGTGGTTTTCGAGGTATTCGCCGACCATTTCGGCGATGGCCATGTGGTCTTCGACGATGAGGATCAAACCGCCTGTGTTCTTCATGCACGCCTCCCGTAAGTGCGTGAAGGCTGCGAAGTTGGGCGTGAAAAACAGGTGAGCGCTTGAATGAATGGGTCCTGTGTGCAGGCGATGTGTAGCGGATTTGCATGGAAAGATCGCTTGCTTCGCTTTGCGGCCGGACTCGGCAAAGCGCATTGCGGCCTTCCGCCGGCCGTGCGCGAGTACAGAGCATGCGCATAGCCGAACTGGAAGCCGTGATGCAGGGCATGGCCACCGCCTGAGGGACGGCGCTGCGCCGTCCTTCCGTCGGATTGCTGCTGCGCGCATCACACGTGACTGCCACGAAGGCGCACGCTGGCTCGGCAAGCCTCGAATGGATGCGGGAGGTCGCATGGCGTCGATCCAGCGTGAAATCCAGGTCGAACTCGACATCGCCAAGGTGTGGGATGCGATGGCTGACATCGGTCGCATCCATGAGCGCCTGGTCCCCGGCTTCGTCACCGACTGCCGGATGGAAGGCCGCGTGCGCGTGGTCACCTTCGGCAACGGCATGATCGTGCACGAGCCCATCATCGACGTAGACCCGCGACGACGACGCGTCGCGTGGGCAGCGGTCGGCGAGCCGTTCGAGCACTACAGCGCGTCGCTGCAAGCCTTCGAGGCAGAAGGCGGTACGCGCCTGGTGTGGATTTCGGACCTGTTGCCGGACCAACTGCGCGATCAGGTCGACGGCATGATCGGGCAGGGACTCGAGGTGATGAAACGCACGCTGGAAAGCACGCGCGACTAGTGAGGGCCGCGCAACTGCGCCGACTCAGGTGTCCGGCATCACGTACTTCGCGGGAGCGGGATTCACGTGCCCGCACTGCGTGCAGGTGCGGTGCTGGCGCGAGGAATAGAAACGGTCGAACACCGGCGGGAAGTCCGTCTCGATGTTCCGTAGCGTGAAGAACTCCTCGTACAGCTTGTGGTTGCAGCGTTCGCAGAACCAGAGCAGTCCGTCGAGTTCGTGCGGCAAGCGCTTGCGTTCGATCACCAGCCCCACCGAATCCGGCATGCGTTGCGGCGAATGCGGCACGCGCGGCGGCAACAGGAAGATCTCGCCGGCCTTGATGGGGATGTCGCGCACCACACGGCCTTCTTCATACGTGTCCTGGACACGCAGGACCATCTCGCCTTCCAGCTGGTAGAACCACTCGGCGCCTTCGTCCCAGTGATAGTCGGTGCGCTGGTTGGGGCCTCCCACCACCATCACTATGAAGTCGCCGACGTAGATCACCTTGTTGCCGACCGGCGGCTTGAGCAGGTGGCGATGCTCCTCGATCCAGGCCTGCAGGTTGATGGGCGAGGGCAGCATGGCTTACTCCGGCTGGGCACCGCGCAACGCGGCGATGCACTTGAGTTCGATCGCGATGGGCGTGGGCAGCGCAGTGATGCCCAGCGTGGTGCGGCACGGCGCGGTGTCGATGTCGGGGAAGAACTCGGCCCAGACGGCGTTGTATGCCTTGAAGTCGTGGTCCATGTCGGTGAGGTACACCGTCACGTCGACCAGGTCCTCCCACCGGGCGCCGCTGGCCTCCAGCACGGTGCGCACGTTGGCGAACACCGCGCGCGTCTGCGCCTCGATGTCGTAGCTGATCAGGCGGCCCTGCGCGTCGTGCACGTTGCCGACGATGGCGTTGCTGCGCGGATCGCGCGGGCCGATGCCGGACAGGAACAGCAGGTTGCCCACGCGCCGGGCATGCGGGTACTGGCCGACGGGCCGGGGCGCCTCGCTGGCACGGATCACGTCGTTCATCGTGGCGAGTCCCCGCCGTAGCCGTTCACGCGCTTCACCGCGGCCCGGTACTGGCCGTCGAGCGCCTCGTACGAGGCCACGTCGATGCCCATGTCGTGCACCAGGCCGTTGCGCAGGCTGTACACCCAGCCATGCACCGACAGTTCTTGCCCGCGCGACCACGCATCGCGCACGATGTTGGTCAGGCAGACGTTCTGCACCTGCTCGATCACGTTGAGCTCGCACAGGCGGTCGTGGCGCTCGCCGGCCTGCGCATGCCCGATGCAGGTGCAGTGCTTGTCGGCGACGTCGGACACGTGGCGCAACCAGTTGTCGGCCAGGCCCACGCGCGTGCCGTGCAGCGCGGCGTGCACGCCGCCGCAACCGTAATGGCCGACGACGAGGATGCGCTTGACCTTGAGTACGTCCACCGCGAACTGGATCACCGACAGGCAGTTGAGGTCGGTATGCACCACCACGTTGGCGATGTTGCGGTGGACGAACACCTCGCCCGGCGCCATGTCGATGATCTGGTTGGCGGGCACGCGCGAATCGGAGCATCCGATCCACAGGTATTCCGGGGCCTGCTGCAGCGAAAGGCGCTTGAAGAAGTCCGGGTCCTCGCGCTGGATGCGCTCGGACCATTCGCGGTTTTTCTCGAGGAGGTCGGTGAGGGGGCTTGTCGTCATGTTTCAGTCCAGTTGCAGTCCGACGTTCTTCGCGTCGGTGAAGAATCGCATCGCCTCGAAGCCTCCTTCGCGGCCGAGGCCCGACGCGCCCGAGCCGCCGAACGGCGTGCGCAGGTCGCGTTGCAGCCAGGTGTTGATCCACACCATGCCGCTGCGCAGTTGCGCGGCGAAGCGGTGCGCGCGGCGCAGGTCGCGCGTCCACACGGACGCGGCCAGGCCGTAGTCGCCGGCGTTCGCCAGCGCCAGGGCTTCGTCGTCGCTGTCGAACGCCTGCAGCGTGACAACGGGGCCGAAGATTTCCTCGCGATTGCTCGCGCAATCCGGACCGAGGCCTTCGATCACCGTGGGCGCGACGAACCAGCCGGGCCGGTCGAGCGCATGGCCGCCGCACAGCACCTTGCCGCCCTCGTCACGCGCGCGCTGCAGCGCCGCCATCACCTTGTCGTAGTGCGGCTTCGACACCAGCGGACCCAGCTGGTTGTCCTCGTCGATCGGATCGCCCACGCGCAACTGCCGGGCACGTTCGACCAGTGCGTCGCGGAACTCCGCGTGGATGCGGCGCTCGACCAGCATGCGCGATCCGCACAGGCAGATCTGGCCGGAATTCTGGAACGCCGAGCGCACCAGCGTGTCGAGATGGTCGCGCCAGTCGCTGTCGGCGAACACCAGGGTCGGGTTCTTGCCGCCCAACTCCAGCGATACCTTCTTCAGCAGCGGACCGGCCAGCCCGGCGATGCGCCGGCCCACCGCCGTGCTGCCGGTGAAGGACACGGCCTTG
Source organism: Lysobacter sp. (assembly GCF_035655815.1). Classification (NCBI taxonomy): domain Bacteria; kingdom Pseudomonadati; phylum Pseudomonadota; class Gammaproteobacteria; order Lysobacterales; family Lysobacteraceae; genus Lysobacter; species Lysobacter sp. The sequence goes on along the minus strand of NZ_DASRTS010000038.1, from coordinate 205,795 downwards.
ACGCGCGGATCGGCCACCAGCGGCTCGCCGACGTCCGGCCCCAGTCCGTGCACGATGTTGAGCACGCCCTTTGGGAATCCGATCTGCGCGGCCAGTTCGCCAAGCATCGTCGCGGTCACCGGGGTCACCTCCGACGGCTTGGCCACCACGGTGTTGCCGGCAGCCAGCGCGGGCGCGATCTTCCAGGTGAACAGGTACAGCGGCAGGTTCCAGGGCGAGATCGTCGCCACGACGCCCAGCGGCTGCCGAAGCGTGTAGTTGAGGCCCGCCTGGCCGTGGTGCGACTCGCTGGCGAACTGCGTGGCCGCGTGTGCGAAGAAGCGCAGGTTGCTGATCGCACGCGGGATCTCGGCCTCGCGTGCCAGCTTGATCGGCTTGCCGCCGTCGCGCGATTCGGCATGGGCGAAGTCGTCGAGCTTCGCTTCCAGCGCGTCGGCGAGCTTCTCCAGCCAGCGCGCGCGCTCGCTGTTGGGCAGCGCGGACCACGACGGGAATGCGTCCTGCGCGGCGACGATGGCCGCTTCCACGTCGGCGGCATCGCCCAGTGCGACTTCGGCGAACGGCTTGCCGAGCGCAGGATCGAAAACCTCACCCCACCGGCCCGATGCGGGCTCGCGTGACTCACCGGCTATGAAGTGGCGAAGGCGCATCCGGCTAGCTTAACAGCGCGGGTGTGGCGTGCTGGCGGGTATGGTGTGGCTGCGGACGAATCCCCCTCGATCCCCCTTTTTCAAAGGGGAGGAACAGCAGGGGCGCCTGACTTGGCCGCAGGGCAGGCCTCGCGGCACGTTCATTTCGATGCAGCGCCGCTCCTGCTGTTCTCCCACCCTTGGAAGGCGTTCTCCCTCCTTTGGAAAAGGAGGGCCGGGGAGGATTGGCTTTCGCCGGAACAGGCAGCCGATTCTGGTACGCCCTACAGCGACCGCGTCCGCCCGCCGTCCACGGGCAGGTTCACGCCGGTGATGTACGAGGCCGCCGGCGAGCACAGGAAGGCGATGGCCGCTGCGGTTTCCTGCGGCCGTGCGAAGCGGCGCATCGGGATCTCCGACACCATCTTCTCGAACACCTCTTCGCGGCTGCGGCCGGTCTTGCTGGCGGTGTTGTCGATGATCTGTTCGATGCGCGGCGTCTCGGTGGAGCCGGGCAGCACGTTGTTGACGGTGATGCCCTTGGGCGCCAGTTCGGTGGCCAGGGTCTTGGCCCAGCTGGCCACCGCCCAGCGCGTGGTATTGGACACGCCCAGCCCCTGCAGCGGTTCCTTCACCGAGGTGGAAATGACGTTGACGATGCGCCCGTAACCGTCGCGCTCCATGCCGGGGATCACCGTCTCGGCGAGCACGTGGTTGGCGATGAGGTGCTGCCGGTACGCCGCCTCGAACGCGGCGATGTCCGCGCCATGTACCGTGCCCGGCGGCGGGCCGCCGCTGTTGTTGACCAGGATGTGCACGGGCGTCGCGCTCACCAGCGCCTGTGCCTTCGCGCGCAGCGCCTCGGTGTCGGCGCTGTCGGCGGCGATCCAGCCGTGGGTCTGGCCCTTGTGCGTGGGAAGCGACGCGGCGAGTTCGCGCAGGCGTTCCTCGCGCCGCGCCAGCAACGTGACGTTGGCGCCCAGTTCCGCCAGCGCCTGCGCCGTGGCCAGGCCGATGCCCTGGCTGGCGCCGCACACCAGGGCGTGCTTTCCGGTGAGATCGAGGTCCACGTCAGTCTCCTTTCGGTGTGGCGATCATGCGGTCGCGCATCAGCGCGGCGACCTCGCGGCCTGCTTCGCGCGATTGCGCGCCCAGTTGCGCCGCAACCGCTTCGCGGTTCGGCATCGGGTGGTTCTGGCTGAGCTTGAACTTCAGCGCGATCGATTCGGCCACGAAGCGGAAACCGACGATGCCGCGCAGTTGCCGGCGATGGTCGTCGCGCTCGAATTCGAAACGCCAGTCGCCGCCGACGGTCGCCTCGTGATCGACGCTCAGGCCATCGACCATCTGCGCCAGCGCTGCCTCGTCTTCGAACGTGTGCAGCGTGCCGCGCAGGTGCGCGACGGCGTAGTTCCACGTCGGTACGCGCGCGGCCGCTTCCTTGTCGGGATACCAGCCTGGCGACACGTAGGCATGCGGGCCGTGGAAGATCGCCAGCGCGGGGCCGGCGTGCGTGGCCTGCGGATTGGGGCGTGCCCAGTGGCCGACCAGTTCGACCTGGTCGCCGTCGCGGCGGTACAGCACCGGCAGGTGGCTGACGACGGGCTCACCGTCGCGCACGGTGATCAGGGTGATGAAACGGTCGCGCTGGGCCAGGCGATCGAGCGCGTCCAGGTCCGATTCGGCGAAGGCACGCGGCAGGTACATGGCGGCGCCCCGTCAGTGCCGTGAAGACAACTGCTGCACCATCTGCGGCCGCAGCACGTCGGCATCCTCGCCTTCCGGCGCGGTCAGCTCGTCCAGCGTGAAGCCGCGCTCGCGCGCGTCGTCGTCATCCAGACCGTCGAGGGCGACGAATTCCGCGTCCATCAGCGCGGCGCGCGCGCTGTCCTGGCTGTCGTACGGCTGCATGACGCCGTCGCTGTCCAGCACTTCGGCGGTGCCGGCCTCCAGCACGCGCAGGCGCGCCCAGATCACCGTGCGGCCGATGGTGGCCAGCCACCACTCGTCGTGGGCGTTGTCGTCGTTCATCCGATCACCACTGCTGCAAGCCAGAGGAGGGCGGCGCACACCAGGCCGACGATGATCGTCAGCAGCGAGATGCGTGCCGGGTTGGCCAGGCCGTTGAGATTGCCGTCGTTGGCATTGAGATAACCCCGTCGCAACAGCCAGCCCCAGGCCGACGGCCGCGCGAACGCGCCTTCGCCCAGTTGCGACTGCAACTGCGGATGGCGGTCGCGGATATGCACCAGCGACAGTGGCCAGAAGATCACGAACGCGCAGAAGCCGGCGATGGCGACGGCGACGAACAGCAGGGAGAAGAACAGGATCATGAGGCGAGGGACGAGTTGAGAGAAACGAGAAACGAGAGGCGGGAACGACAAGGGTGAGCTCGCCGAAGCGGCGCTTTCACTCGTTTCTCGCTCTTAGAATTCCGCATGCCCCGGCGCGCGCGGGTAGGGGATGGCGTCGCGGATGTTGCTCAGGCCGCACACGTACACCACCAGGCGCTCGAAGCCCAGGCCGAAGCCCGCGTGCGGCACGGTGCCGTAGCGGCGGAAGTCGCGGTACCAGCCGTAGTGGGCCGGATCCAGGCCGAACTGCGCCATGCGCGCGTCCAGCATGTCCAGACGCTCCTCGCGCTGGCTGCCGCCGATGATCTCGCCGATGCCTGGGGCCAGCACGTCCATCGCGGCAACGGTCTTGCCGTCGTCGTTCAGGCGCATGTAGAAGGCCTTGATGTGCTCGGGGTAGTTGGTGACCACGACCGGGCGGCCGACATGTTCCTCGGTAAGCCAGCGCTCGTGCTCGGTCTGCAGGTCCAGGCCCCATTCGACCGGGAAGTCGAACTTCCTGTCGGCGTTCTGCAGCAGCTTGATCGCATCGGTGTACTCGATGCGCTCGAACGGCGCGTTGACGAACGACTCAAGCCGCGTGATCGCGTCCTTCTGCACGCGCTCGGCGATGAATGCCATGTCGTCGGCGCGCTCGTCCAGCACCGCGCGGAACAGGTACTTGAGGAACTCCTCGGCGACGCGCGCGTCCTCGGCCAGGTCGGCGAACGCGATTTCCGGCTCGACCATCCAGAATTCGGCCAGATGGCGCGTGGTGTTGCTGTTCTCGGCGCGGAAGGTCGGCCCGAACGTGTAGACCTTGCTCAGCGAAAGCGCGTACGCCTCGACGTTGAGCTGGCCCGACACGGTCAGGAAGGTTTCCTTGCCGAAGAAGTCGCGGCTGAAGTCGATCTCGCCCTTCTCGCCGCGTGGCAGGTTGGCCATGTCCAGCGTCGAGACGCGGAACATCTGCCCGGCGCCCTCGGCGTCGGAGGTGGTGATGATCGGCGTGGAGATCCAGTAGTAGCCGTTCTCGTGGAAATAACGGTGCACCGCCTTGGCCAGGCAGTCGCGGATGCGGGTGACCGCGCCGAAGAGGTTGGTGCGCGGGCGCAGGTGCGCGACCTCGCGCAGGAACTCCAGCGAATGCGCCTTGGGCTGGATGGGGTAGGTTTCCGGATCCTCGACCCAGCCCACCACTTCCAGCCGGCTGGCTTGGATCTCGAATGCCTGGCCCTGGCCCTGCGAGGCCACCAGCGTGCCGGTCGCGATGACGGCGCAGCCGGCGGTGAGGCGCTTCACCTCGGATTCGTAATTGGCAAGCTCGGCCGGCGCCACCACCTGGATGGGGGCGAAACAGGAACCGTCGCTGACGTTGACGAAGCTGAGCCCGGCCTTGGAATCGCGCCGCGTGCGCACCCAGCCACGGACCGTGACTTCGCCGCCCGCCGGGATCTTGCCCGCGAGCGCCTGTTCGACGCTGACCACCGTCATGCCTTGAATCCTTGCCCTTCGGGCCAATTAAGGGAAAGGCCGGAGTTTACCGAAGCCCCGGCACAGCGTCGCTATAATTCACCGCGTCCAGTTCGCCGATACAACGCCGGAGTCATTCATGGCCGTCACCCTCGCTCCTGCCGCTCTCGCCCGCGTCCAGCGCTATCTCGTCGAATCCCCCGACGCGATCGGTCTGCGCTTCGGCGTGACCCGCACGGGCTGCTCGGGCTGGCAGTACAAGGCCGACCTGGCGCGTTCGCAGGATGCCGGCGACACGGTGTTCGAGCAGGACGGCGTGCGCATCTACGTCGACGCGCTGAGCCTGCCGCTGGTCGAGGGCACGGTGATCGATCTGGTCAAGCAGCGGCTGGGCGAGCAGTTCCTGTTCCGCAATCCCAACGTGACGGCCGAGTGTGGCTGCGGCGAAAGCTTCACGACCAAGGCCGACGCCGCCTGAGGCGGCGCTCCCGCGACGACACTGCCTGTCGTACGTCCCGGCGCATGGCCGGGACGACGATCGCGTCGTTGCTCAGGGCAGCTTGGCGCGCAGGGCGACGTTGACCCGGTTCCACGAATTGATGACGCCGACCGCGAAGGTCAGCTCGGCGATGCCGCGTTCGTCAAAGTGCGGCAGCAGCGCTTCGTAGACATGATCCGGCACGTCGCCGGATTCCAGTTTCGTCAGCGTTTCGGCCCACTGCAACGCGGCGCGCTCGCGGGCGTCGAACATCGAGCTGTCGCGCCATCCGGCCAGCGTGTCGAGCTTGCGCTGGTCTTCGCCGCCCTTGCGCAGCGCCGTGGCGTGCATGTCCAGGCAATAGGCGCAACCGTTGATCTGCGACACGCGCAGGAAAACGAGTTCGGTCAGTTGCGGCCCCAGGCTGCCATCGTGCAGCAGCATGCTCAGCTTCACCTGGGCCTGGAAGGCGTCCTTGGCGTGGACGGTGTAATCGATGCGCGGGGTGTGTGCGGTGTTGCTCATGTCGTGCTTCCTCTCTGCGGCCACCATGGCCGCGTTATCAGGAAGACGGGGCAGTGTGCTGGTTCGTGACAGCGTCCGCGAACGGAATCTGGCGAATTCGCGCGCACACGTACAACGCAGTGATCCATCCGCGACACCGGAACGCTGCAGTCAGTGCAGGCCGCTCAGCTTGTCCGGATTGCGCAGCGACAGCAGTTCGAGGATGTGTTCGCCGTCGCTCACGGCGACGGTCACGGTGCTCAGCTCGCCGTCGACGTAACCGAGGATGGCCGGCTCGCCATTGACTGTTCCCAGCCGCCAGTCGGTGTAGGTGGCGCGACGGGCCACGGCCCAGTACAGCCGCGCGATGCGGTCGGCGCCGAGCAGCGGCCGGATCACGGCGCGGGCCTTGCCACCACCGTCGCTGACCAACTGCGCGTTGGCATCGAGCAGGCCGACGATGGCGCTGCGGTCGCCCAGGCGCGCGGCATGCATGAAGCGCTCGAGCAGGCGGCGGTGTTTCTCCGGCTCGACCTCGAATCGCGGGCGTCCGGCCTGCAGCCGTTCGCGGGCGCGGTGGACCATCTGCCGGCAGTTCGCCTCGGTGCGCTCCAGCAGTTCGGCGATCTGGTCGTAGTCGTAGTCGAACGCCTCCTTCAGCAGGAACGCCGCGCGCTCCTCCGGGCCCAGGCGTTCCAGCACGGCCAGGAAGGCCAGCGAGACCTGCTCGGCCAGCTCGGTGCGGCGCTCGGGATTGGGCGCCTCGTCCATCGCGAGAGGTTCGGGCAGCCAGGGGCCGGGGTAGGCGGTGCGCTCCTGGCGCGCCGCGCGGAGCCGGTCGATGCCCAGCCGCGTGGTCGCGGTGACCAGCCAGGCCTCCGGGTCGCGGATCGCGGTGCGGTCGGTCTGGTGCCAGCGCAGCCAAGCATCCTGCACCACGTCCTCGGCCTCGCTGCGGCTGCCCAGCAGGCGGTAGGCCAGTCCGAACAGGCGCGGACGGTGGGCTTCGAAGGTCGTTTCGGGCGGCGTTTCGGGCGGAATTGGAGTGTTCATGCGGCCAGGACGGGACAGGCCGTCGCATTGTGACAGCCGGGTGGGCGGGGCCGTTTGGCCTAAAATGGAGGGCTCCATCCGCGACCCCTCCGGCAGCCGTGACCCCAGCAGTGATCAAGCAGGAAGACTTCATCCAGAGCGTCGCCGACGCGCTGCAGTACATCAGCTACTACCACCCGGTCGATTACATCCAGAACCTCGCCAGGGCCTACGAGCGCGAGGAGTCGCCGGCGGCGAAGGACGCCATCGCCCAGATCCTGATCAACTCGCGCATGTGCGCCGAGGGTCATCGCCCGATCTGCCAGGACACCGGCATCGTCACCGTCTTCCTCGAGATCGGCATGGACGTGCGCTGGGGCGACGCCACGATGGGCGTGGAGGACATGGTCAACGAGGGCGTGCGCCGGGCCTACAACCATCCCGACAACAAGCTGCGCGCCAGTGTGCTGGCCGACCCGGCCGGCAAGCGCACCAACACGAAGGACAACACCCCGGCGGTGGTCAACGTGAAGGTGGTGCCGGGCAATACGGTGGACGTGATCGTCGCCGCGAAGGGCGGCGGCTCGGAAGCCAAGTCGAAGTTCGCGATGCTCAACCCGTCCGACTCCATCGTCGACTGGGTGCTCAAGACCGTGCCGACCATGGGCGCCGGCTGGTGCCCGCCCGGCATGCTGGGCATCGGCATCGGCGGCACCGCCGAGAAGGCGATGCTGCTGGCCAAGGAAGCGCTGATGGAGCCCATCGACATCACCGAGCTGCAGCAGCGTGGCGCGTCGAACCGTGCGGAAGAGCTGCGCCTGGAACTGTACGAGAAGGTCAACGCGCTGGGCATCGGTGCGCAGGGCCTGGGCGGCCTGACCACGGTGCTCGACATCAAGGTCAAGGATTACCCGACCCACGCGGCCAACCTGCCGGTGGCGATGATCCCGAACTGCGCCGCCACGCGGCATGCGCACTTCACGCTGGATGGCAGCGGCCCGGTCATGCTCGACCCGCCGTCGCTCGCCGACTGGCCGGAGCTGACCTACGACGCGTCCAAGGGCCGTCGCGTCAACCTCGACACGCTGACGAAGGAAGAGGTCGCTTCGTGGAAGCCCGGCGAGGTGCTGCTGCTCAACGGCAAGCTGCTGACCGGCCGCGACGCCGCGCACAAGCGCATGGTCGACATGCTCAACAAGGGCGAGCCGCTGCCGGTGGACCTGCGCGGCCGCTTCATCTACTACGTCGGCCCGGTGGATCCGGTGCGCGATGAGGTGGTCGGCCCGGCCGGCCCCACCACGGCCACGCGCATGGACAAGTTCACCGAGCAGGTGCTGGCCCAGACCGGCCTGCTGGGCATGGTTGGCAAGGCCGAGCGCGGCCCGGCGGCGATCGAGGCCATCCGCAAGCATCAGTCGGCCTACCTGATGGCGGTCGGCGGCGCGGCGTACCTGGTGTCCAAGGCGATCAAGGCGGCCAAGGTCGTCGGCTTCGCCGACCTGGGCATGGAAGCGATCTACGAATTCGAAGTGCAGGACATGCCCGTCACTGTGGCGGTCGATTCGAGCGGCGAATCCGTGCACAGGACTGGCCCGCGCGAATGGCAGGCACGCATCGGCAAGATTCCAGTGGTGGTGGAGTAAGCGCGTCACGCGTCGTTAAACGCCTGTGCTCAGCCCCTCTCCCGCCGGGAGAGGGGCTGGAGTGAGGGCGGCGAAGCGGGAAGCTGCGGCAGAGGCAAGTGACGCACTCCACGCACGTGGGCTGGCCTGCGCCGGGATGACTGCGAGGCTTATTGCCGCTACAGCCTCGCCACCAGCGCCGCCAGCATCCGCCGCGTGTCCTCACGCAACAGATAGGCCTGCGCCATCGACTCCAGTGCGGCGATGTTGGTGGCGCTGACGTCGTCCAGATCGTCCAGCCCGGTCAGCAGTTCGGCCTGCATGCGGAAGTAGCCGTCGCCCACCAGATGGTGCGCGATGTAATCCACCGCATCGGTGTTGCCGTCGAACAGCACGTCGATGATCGGGATCGCCCATTCCACCGCGCCCCATTCCTGCGCGGACTTGAGGTCGATGGGGCGGCTGCGTTCACCGGTACCCACCGACAGCACCACCAGGTTCTGCGCGCCATCCACGCGCGCGTCCTTGCGAAGCGCTTCGGCGATGGCGCAGGCCGTCGGATTGTTGGCCACCACGCCGCCGTCGATCATCGCGCGCTTGCGGCCTTCCACCGTCATCGGATGCGCCGGGAAATACGTCGGCGCCGCGGACGAGGCCCGGCAGATTTCCCACATCGGCAGATGCGCGTGTTCGGGCTTGAAGCTCTTGAACACGATGGGCTTGCGCGCGATGGTGTCGTAGCTGGTCACCAGCAGCGGCTTCTTCGCGTCGCCCAGCGTGGCCGTGCCAAAGACCTTCTTCAGCACCCTCTCCAATCCCTTCGCGTCATAGCGCGGCGCCGACACGCCCTGGGTGAACAGCCGCCCGGCGCGCGACCACAGGCGCCCGGCCATGCCGGGGAAGATGGTGTGGCGGTGTTCCCGATAGAACTGCGCCAGTTGCGCGGGGGTGAAACCCAGCGATACCCCGCAGGCCACCATGGCGCCTGTCGAGCTGCCTGCCAGCAGGTCGAAATTGTGCAGCAAGCCGGGCTTGCCGCCCTGGGCGAGGGCATCCTCGACCCCGGACAACCACACGCAGCTGACCAGGCCACGGATGCCGCCTCCGTCCAGCGAAAGGATGCGGCGCATCTTCATGGTGGCGTCGGCCTGCATGCGATCTCCAGCGGATGGCGATCGCCATGATCCGCCACGGGCATCGCACAGGCTGCGACCCCGGGCACGGACCGGAGGTCCGGTCCTGCAGAGCGCAGGTGGCCGGTCAGTACCACTCCAGCAGCGAGATGCCCAGGCCGATGTAGGTGGCCCGGTGGTTGTAATCGATCAGGCTTTCGCCGTAGCCGTCGAAGATCTGCAGGTGGCCGCGAAGGCTGTTGTGGATGGGGAAGCCCCAGTCGAACTGCACCGCGCCATGTGAGCGGTCTCCACCACGCAGTGAATGCCGGCCCATCAGCGAGAACTGGTGCCCGCCGCGCACGTACACCAGCGTGGCATCGCCACGGCCGACGTAGTCCTCGATGTCGCGGTTGTTGTCGTCGGCGGCGCTTTCGTTGACGCGCCACCACGGCCGCACCGTCAGCGCCCAGTTCTCACGATCCAGTCCGATCATGCCGACCACGCGGTTCCAACTGCGCGAGAGCGGATCGGCGCGACCGTTGGACTGATGGTTGACGCCGATGCCGAGCAGCCGGCCGTTCCAGCCGCCTAAGTGGTAGTTGTTGCGGAAGGTGAGCATCACCTCCGGCTCGTAATTGGTCTCGCGGAACGGGCGCGAGGTCTCCGGGCTGTAGACCTGCCAGCGCGAGCTCTGCGTGTAGGCCAGCCACAGGTCGCCGTTGTCGCCGAAGATGTTCTCCCACGCCTTGGTCTTGAAGCTGAGCTGGAACTTCGCTTCCAGCGAGTCGACCGGGATCGGCTCGCTGACCGTGTTGTTGGGATTGGGGGACGTCGGCGTTTCGTTCGGGTCGCTGCTCCAGAACGCGGGCAGCAGGTACACCGGCTTGTACGCGCGGAAGTTGAAGATGCCGAGCTTGGAGTCCTTCGCCAGCTCCCAGCGGCTGTCCAGCAGCGAACCCTTGCCGGCGTTGGCGATGGCCGCATCGAGCGGTTCCTCGTGCGGGTACAGCTCGCCACCGGCCCGCGGCGCGGCCGCTTCCGCTGTGGCGGGCACCACTTCTTCGGCAAGCTCCAGGTTCTTCTGGATCGCCTTGGCCTCCCTGGCCGCGATGTCGGCCTGGCGCGTGGCGCCGGGCGCGCGACCCAGCGCCGCGTCGTAGCAGGCCAGCCGCTCGGCGTCGACGTTGATGGAAAGGCAGGCCTCGGGTGTGGCCGGCGTTGCGGGCGCCTGTGCTGCAACGCCGCAGGGCATCGCGGCAAGGGCGATCAATAAGGTGTTGTGGCGCAGGTGCGCGTTCGGAATTGCGAAGGAACAGGCGGACGGCATGTGCGACTCGTGAGGTGGGGATCACAGGGCCGGAGTGTGGCATCCACAGTCCGGCTTGTTCATGAAAGATGTGCGGTCAGAAGAACCAGGCGAAGGCGAACAGTCCCAGCATCGCGAAGGCCAGCCCCAGCTTGAGCACCACGCCGAAGACGATGCCCAGCCACGTGCCGAAGCCCACCTTGGCGGCGCGGCGCAGCTCCCGGGCATGGATCAGTTCCCCGCCGAGCGCGCCGACGAACGGACCGGCAAACAGCCCGATCGGAGCGAAGAACAGGCCGGCGAACGTGCCTACCACGGCACCGATCACGGCGAGGCGGCTGGCGCCGACGCGCTTGGCACCCATGGCCGTGGCGAGCAGGTCCACCGCGAAGGAAACCACGGTCAGAAGACCCAGGATCACGAGCACCACCCAGCCGACCTGCTGGAAGTCGCCGGCCCAGGCGGCAAGCAGCATGCCGACGAAAACCAGGGGCAGTCCGGGCAGGGCGGGGAGGATCACTCCGGCGATGCCGACCAGGATCAGGAGGGCGGCCAAAATGTAGTAAAGAGGCTGTGGATCCATGCCGATTTCTCGTCCGTCGGGCGGCCACTTTGCCCGGATTGCATTTTCACCCAGCGCGGGGTACCGTGCGGGCGCTGTGTTTGCTTGGGTCACCGTGAATCGTGGCCCGATGCGGTTGATCATCGATCGCTACATCGTTGCACCTCGCTTCCTCCTTGCAACCAGCACGTGGCGCAAGTCGCGTTTTCAACCAGCAACGTTCCAAGGAGCAAGTCAACAATGTCGAACCGTGAAACCGGTACCGTCAAGTGGTTCAACGATGCCAAGGGCTTCGGCTTCATCAGCCGCGAGAACGGCGAAGACGTGTTCGTGCATTTCCGCGCGATCCAGACCCAGGGCTTCAAGAGCCTGAAGGAAGGCCAGAAGGTTTCCTTCACCGTCGTGCAGGGCCAGAAGGGTCTGCAGGCGGACGCCGTCCAGCCGCTCTGATCCAAGACCAGCTGATTCGGCTGCGCCTCGTGCGCGGCCACTGAAAAACCCGGCCTTGCGCCGGGTTTTTCTTTTGTGTTCCAGGTTGCGTATCGGCTCGTATCGGTTGATGTCTTTTTTCAAAGCGGCTCGTGACACGGGTGACCGCCCGTCGCATCAACGTGCATGCGACTGCGTTATAGCGCTGTGCGGTTGCGCCGCCTTCCATCATCGCTACGCTGCAGATGACGGCGGATTCGTACGACACGCCGCTGCCGCCATGAAGAAAACGAAACGGCCCGCAGATGCGGGCCGTTTCGAACGTGCAGCACCGAAGTGGATTACTGCGCCCACGCCCGGCCGTTGTAGACGCGCACATACGAACCTTCGCGCAGGCCGCCGAGGTCGTTCTGCGTCACGACCGTGGTGCGTCCGTCGTTCATGCGTACGTACACGTTGTACTGCGCGCCGGTCCGGTTCTTCTGGATCGCGTTGCCGGCCAGGGCACCGCCCACCGCGCCCGCGGCCGCCGCGACATTCTGGTTGCCCTCGCTGCCGCCGGTATGGCGCGAGATCTCGTGACCGGCAACGGCACCGACGATGCCGCCGAGCACCGCGCCGGTCGCGCTGGGCGCACTGCTGCCGGTGGTGACCTGCTCGATGCGCGTCACCGTGCCGCAGTCATAGCACGTGGAGCTGCCGCCATAGCTGCTGCCGCCGTACGACGGTGCCGGAGCGCTGCTGTAGCCGGGCGACGTGGCGCAACCGGCCAGCGCGATCGTGGCAGCCGCGGCGACACCGAGCAGGCGGACATTCTGGATGTTCATGCGTGACTCCTCTGATGGAGATGGCAGGCGGCGGTTCGTGTCCGTCGCCACGCGCTCACGCTAGTCCGGCCCAGGTGAACCGGCCATCAACATTCGGGCCGGCAAAAGCCGGCCCGATGCTTGTGTTCAGCAGTGAGGAGGCGGCGTGATCAGCCGCGGAAATCCTGATGGCATGCCTTGCAGGCTTCACCGATATCGCTGGCCGTGGTGCCGACGCCCGCGCAGTTGAGTGGCGGACTTGCGAGTGCAGCGTCGAGTCGCGCTCGCATCCGACTGGCGTGCTCGGCGAATCGCTTGTCGTCGCGCAGGTCGGGAAAGGCCTGTTCCAGGTCATCGGCCAGCGCGCGCAGCGTGCGCAGGTTCGGAAGGATGTCGGTGGCCGCGCAACGGTTCTGCTCCACCTTCGACTTCAGCTGGCCGAGGTGCCACTGCTGAACGTGCATCACGCTGTCGGGGAAGTGGTCCTTGCGCGCCTGGATGGCGCGCATGGCCATCACGGTGGCGATGACGCCCAGCACGAGGCCGATGAGAAACAGGAAGAGGTACTTCGTCGCGTTGCTGCTGCGCGTATTGCTGGGCTGGGTATTCATGCCTGGCCTCCATCCAAGGTGCGCAGCACGATAGCACGCGCGTGTAGGCAGCCGTCCCCGTGCCGGGCCTTACAATATCGGCATGAGTACTGCAGAAGACCTGGATCCGGCCTGGCTCGAACGCTTTGCTGGTGTCGATCGACTCTATGGCGCCGGCACGGTGGCACAGCTCGCGTCGCGCCGCGTGGCCGTGGTGGGCATGGGCGGTGTCGGCTCGTGGGTGGCCGAAGCGCTGGCCCGCACCGCCGTCGGACATCTCACCCTGATCGATGCGGACGACCTGTGCGTGTCCAACACCAATCGCCAGCTGCCGGCGCTGGCCGGCCAGTACGGTCGCGTCAAGGTCGAGGCGATGGCCGAGCGTTGCCGCGCCATCAATCCGCAGATCACGGTCGAGGCCATCGCGAGTTTCGTCACGCCTACCAACCTGGACGAAATGCTCGATCGCGGTTTCGACCTGGTGATCGATGCCTGCGACAGCTTCCGCAGCAAGGTCACGATGGCGGCGTGGTGCCGGCGCCGAAAACTGCCATTGATAGTGGTCGGTTCTGCCGGCGGTCGCACCGATCCGACGCTGGTGCGTGTTCGCGATCTTTCCCGCACCGAACACGATGCCATGCTCGCGCTGGTGCGCAAGAAACTGCGCGGCGAGTTCAACTTCCCCAAGAATCCCGACCGGTACTTCGGCATCTCCGCGATCTATTCGCTGGAGAACGTGAAGTATCCGCAGCCCGACGGCACGGTCTGTGGAATCCGGCCACAGGTTTCCGGCGATGCCGCGCTCAAGCTCGACTGTGGCGCCGGTCTTGGTGCGGCCACGCACATCACCGGCACGTTCGCTTTCGCCGCGGTCGGCCGCGCACTGGAACTGTTGCTGAAAGGAAAGAAGGCGGGCTGAAGCGTCAGGCCAGGCCGAACAGCCGCTTCGCGTTCGCCGAGGTAACTTCGGCGACGTGCTCTTCGGAGTCGCCCCGCAGCTGGGCGATGGTGCGCAGCACTTGCGTCAGCCGTGCGGGTTCGTTGCGCTGTCCGCGGATGCTGGAATCCGGCTGGTCCGGTGCATCGGTTTCCAGCAGCAGATGCTCCAGCGGCATCGAGGCGACGATCCGTCGCAGCCGCCTGGCGCGTTCGTATGTGACCGGCCCGCCGAGGCCGATCAGGAAACCCGCGCGCCACAATTGGGACGCCTGCTCCTCGCTGCCGGAAAAGCTGTGCACCACACCGCGGAGTCCGTTGACGCGGCGGATCGCGGCGATCACCGCATCCACCGCACGGCGCGCGTGCACGATGACCGGCAGGTCGAATTCGCGCGCATGCTCCAGCTGTCCTTCGAAGAGGAACTGCTGGCGCTGCTTGTCGAGTCCCTCTACGAAGTAATCCAGCCCGCATTCGCCGACTGCGACGGGGCGTTCCTGCTGCAGCCATTCGCGCAGCTGCGCCAGATGTTCGTCCCGGTGCGAGTCCAGGAACATCGGGTGCAGGCCGTAAGCCGGATGCAGGCCTTCGCCTGTGCGACAGATGTCGCGCAGCTTCGGCCACCCCTGCGCATCGATGGCGGGGATGATCTGGTGGGCAACGCCGGCCTCGCGCGCGCGCGCGATCACTTCCTTGCGGTCGGGATCGAACTCGCCCGCGTCCAGGTGGCAATGGCTGTCGACCAGCATGCTCAGCGTTGCTGTGGCGGTGAAAGCGGTTCCTTGCGCTTTTTCCAGCTCGCCAGCAGCAACGTGCCCATGCCGAGCAGCAATTCGTCGGCCAGCGGCACCAGGTCCGGCACGACCAGATCGATCAGGAACAGGGCCGCGGTCACCATGAAGAGGCGGGGGAAGCTCAGCCTCCCGAGGAAGCCGAGCAGCGGGGCGGTGAGTGGGCTGGGCATGGCGGATGCACTTTGACGGCGGTCTCAATGACGCTAACACGGTGCCGCCAACCAGTTCACAGTGGCGACAGCTTGATGTTAAAAAATCGGCGGCCGTTCAGCTTTCCAGTGGTCGAATGGCGCCATCCACCAACCGCCGGCGCGACCCGCCGCAGAGGCTCCGAATGAACAAGAACATGCTCGCCGTTGCTCTGGCTTCGCTGCTCGTCGGCGGTGTCGCCGTCGCCGCGTACAACAGCTTCAGCGGTAACAAGGCCGGTGCCGACGTCGCCGGCGAGGCGGTCCCGGGCCAGGACGGCGACATCGCCGCCGACGGCGCGATCGACGCCGGCAAGGTCGAATACGCCGACGTGCTGAACGTCAAGCCGATCTCCGAGAAGGAAAAGCTGTACGCGACGGTCATCGGCACCGATGCGATCCGCGAGACCAGCACCACCTCCACGCCGCGCGAAGTGTGCGAGGACGTGGTTGTGCAGGAACGCGCTCCGGAACGCGACGGCAACGTCGGCGGTACGGTGGCTGGTGCCGTCATCGGCGGCCTGCTCGGCAACCAGGTCGGCGGCGGCAACGGCAAGAAGGCCGCGACCGTGGGCGGCGCGGTGGCCGGTGGCTTCATCGGCAACCAGATCGACAAGCGCCACGTCGGCGGCAAGGTCACCAGCCGCACCGAGCGTCAGTGCCACACCGTGTCGTCCACTTCGGAGTCCTCGCGCGTGGTCGGCTACAACGTGACCTACCGCAATACGGACGGCACGACCGGCACCATGCGTACCGACAGCAAGCCGGGCAATCGCATCCTGCTGGGCGAGGAAGACAAGGTGACCGGTTACGATGTGACCTATCGCTACGATGGCACCGAGCAGACCATCCGCATGGAGGATCGCCCGGTCGCCAACCGCCTGCCCGTGATCGACGGCCAGGTGGTCACGCAGACCGCATCGGCCGCCACGGACAACACCCGCGGCTGATCCAGGCGCGAAACGCAACCCGAAACGGGGCCGGAGCGATCCGGTCCCGTTTTTCTTTGCGGGCTCGCTGGAGGTGCAAGCGTTTACGCGGCCTTACCCCCGCTGCGCACGCCCCGTACAATGACGCTCTTTCCCCAGTCGAGTGCGCCATGGCCCTGCATCCGTACGACCTCTACGATGTCCGCTCCCTGCTCAGCGAAGAGGAGCGCGCCGTACAGGACACGGTGGCCCGGTTCACCGACGAACGCGTGATCCCGATCATCGGCGACGCGTTCGACCAGGGGCGCTTTCCGAAGGAACTGGTCGGCGAGATCGCCGAACTGGGCCTGCTGGGCTCGTCGCTGCCGGAGAAGTACGGCTGCGCCGGCCTCAACGCCGTCAGCTACGGCCTGATCTGCCAGGAACTGGAGCGTGGCGACAGCGGCATCCGCAGCTTCGTCAGCGTGCAGTCCTCGCTGTGCATGTACCCCATCTACGCTTACGGCAGCGAGGAGCAGCGCCAGCGCTGGCTGCCGGACATGGCCGCGGGCAAGGTCATCGGCTGCTTCGGCTTGACCGAGCCGCATGGCGGTTCTGATCCGGCCAACATGAAGACCAATGCGCGCCGTGACGGTGGCGACTGGATCCTCAACGGCTCCAAGATGTGGATCACCAACGGCAACCTGGCCGACATCGCCATCGTCTGGGCGCAGACCGATGAGGGCATCCAGGGCTTCGTCGTCGAGAAGGGCACGCCCGGCTTCGCGGCGCAGGAAATCAAGCACAAGATGAGCCTGCGCGCCTCGGTGACCAGTTCGTTGTTCTTCGACAACGTGCGCGTGCCCGATGCCAACCGCCTGCCGAATGTGAAGGGCCTGAAGGGGCCGCTGGGCTGCCTGACGCAGGCGCGCTACGGCATTACGTGGGGCCCGATCGGTGCCGCCATCGCGTGCCTGGACGAAGCGCTGAACTATTCGAAGGAGCGCATCCTGTTCGACCGTCCGGTGGCGGCCACGCAGAGCGCGCAGATCAAGATGGCCGAGATGGCGCGCCGCATCACGCTGGCGCAGCTGCTGGTCGTGCAGCTGGGACGCCTGAAGGACGCCGGCACGATGCAGCCGGCGCAGGTGTCGCTGGCCAAGTGGAACAACTGCCGCATGGCCATCGACATCGCGCGCGAATGCCGCGACCTGCTCGGTGGCGCCGGCATCACCACCGAACACGCCGCTATCCGCCACGCGCTGAACCTGGAATCGGTGATCACCTACGAGGGCACCGAGACCGTGCACCAGCTGGTGATCGGTCGCGAGCTCACCGGCATCAACGCGTTCTGAGCGGGGGCCGGCGATGCAGCTCGGTCCTACTCTCGAAACATCGCGCCTGATCCTGCGTCCGCCGCAGGCCGAGGACTTCGAAGCCTGGGCGGCGTTCAAGGCCGACGAGGAAGCCACGCGCCACATCGGCGGCGTCGAGGCCCGCCCGGTCGCGTGGCGCAGCTTCGCTGCGATGATCGGCGTGTGGCACCTGAAGGGCTTCGCCATGTTCTCGGTGATCGAGAAGGCGACCGGCGAATGGGTCGGCCGCGTCGGGCCGTGGCAGCCGGAAGGCTGGCCGGGCACCGAGGTGGGCTGGAGCATCGTCCGTGACCGCTGGGGCCGCGGCTACGCGCCCGAAGCGGCCATCGCCACGATCGACTGGGCGTTCGACCATCTGGGCTGGAGCGAGGTGATCCACACCATCGCTCCCGAAAACGCCAATTCAAGCGTGGTCGCCGCCAAGCTCGGATCCAGCCTGCTGCGCGTGGGCCGGCTGCCTGCGCCGTACGACACCAAGGACGTGGAAATCTGGGGACAGTCGCGCGAGCAGTGGCTCGCCCGACGCCAACGCGAGGAGAGCGCATGATCACCGTGTACGGCTATTCCAGCTCCGGCAACTGCCACAAGTTGAAGCTCCTGCTCACCCAGCTGGAACGCGAGTTCAAGTGGGTCGAGGTGGACAGCACCGCCGGCCAGACGCGCACGCCCGAATACCTGGCCAGGAATCCCAATGGCAAGGTGCCAATGATCGAGCTGGAAGACGGCCGCGTCCTCACCGAGTCCAACGCGATCATGTGCTGGCTGGCCGAAGGGACCCCGTACTGGGCCGGCGACGCATGGCAGCGCGCACAGGTGCTGAGCTGGCTGTTCTTCGAGCAGTACAGCCACGAGCCGTACATCGCCGTCGCACGCTTCATCCGCGGCTGGACGCCGCTGGATTCGCCGCGGCGCGCATCGCTGCCGCAGTTGCGCGAACGCGGCCACCAGGCGCTGGCGGTGATGGAGCAGCACCTGAAGTCCCAGCCCTGGTTCAGCGGCGAGGCCTACGGCATCGCCGATATCGCGCTGTTCGCATACACCGGCGTGGCGGGCGATGGCGGTTTCGACCTCGAGGCGTA
The DNA here is from genome assembly GCF_035655815.1 of Lysobacter sp. Taxonomy (NCBI): domain Bacteria; kingdom Pseudomonadati; phylum Pseudomonadota; class Gammaproteobacteria; order Lysobacterales; family Lysobacteraceae; genus Lysobacter; species Lysobacter sp. The sequence goes on along the minus strand of NZ_DASRTS010000038.1, from coordinate 187,635 downwards.
TCCGGCCATCCGGCAGTGGCTTGAGCGCGTGAAGCAGACGCCGCGATTCATCGAAATGCCCGGACCGTCGGTCGAAGCCGTTTCGCGCCTGGCCGTGCCCGATTGACGCACGCGGGCCATCGCCCGCGGTGAAACATTGCGTGCAGCTCCGCCGTCGGCAGGGCAGCCGCCTGACGAGAGATTTCCATGCTGGCCGTACCCAATCCGATTCCCGCGCGCATGAAGGGCCTCAACCGGGCCGAGATCTGCGACGTCAATTTCAGCGAGTTCGTGAAGGCCTGGAACGGCCGCGCCGACGTACGCCGGGGAGCGGGTGACGCCATCCTCGACGGCAGCGCGCTGGATGCGAAGGGCTTCCGCGAGCTGTTCGAGTCGCAGCTGATCAGCCGCCACCTCGACCTGATGGCGCGCGTGCTGCGCGTGCAGAACAAGGTCTTCTACACCATCGGCTCCAGCGGCCATGAAGGCAACGCGATGGTGGCGCGACTCACGCGCCACACCGATCCGGCCTTCCTGCATTACCGTTCGGGCGGCTTCATGGCCGAGCGCTTCCGCAAGCTGCCGGGCATGGACCCGATCATGGACTCGGCGCTGAGCTTCGCGGCGAGTGCCGAGGATCCGGCGTCCGGCGGCCGCCACAAGGTATGGGGCAGCAAGCCGCTGTGGGTGCTTCCGCAGACCTCGACCATTGCCTCGCACCTGCCCAAGGCGCTGGGCACGGCGGTGGCAATCGAGGCGGCCAAACGACTGAACCATGCGTTGCCGGTACCGGACGACAGCATCGCCATCTGCTCCTTCGGCGACGCATCGGCCAACCATGCCACCGCGCAGACCGCGTTCAACGCCGCGGCCTGGACGGCGTACCAGAAGCTGCCCGCACCGGTGCTGTTCGTGTGCGAGGACAACGGCATCGGCATCTCGGTGAAGACGCCGGGTGGCTGGATCGCCAACCGCTTCCGCAACATGGACGGCCTGGACTACTTCGCCGCGGACGGCTTGGACCTGGCTACCGGTTATGGCGACGTGCAGCGCGCGGTCGAGCATTGCCGCCGCACGCGCCGGCCGACCTTCCTGCACCTGAAGACCACCCGCATCATGGGGCACGCCGGCACCGACTTCGAGATCGAGTGGCGTTCGATCGAGGAACTGTGTGCGGTGGAAGCCACCGATCCGCTGTTGCGCTCGGCGGCTATCGCGCTGGAATCCGGCCTGATGTCGAAGGACGAAGTGCTTGAGCTGTACGAGGCGACGCGCAGGAAGTGCTTTGCCGCGGCCGAAGAAGCCGACCGCCGTCCGAAGCTTGAGAAGCTTGAAGACGTGGTCGCACCGCTGGCGCCGTACACGCCGGCGAAGGTGAAGGCCGAAGCCGAACGCGCCGATTACGGCGACCGGCGCTTGGAGGTCTTCGGCGGCGAGGCGAAGCTGCCGGAGAACCAGCCGCCGCGCCACCTCGCCATCCAGATCAACAACGCGCTGCACGACATCTTTGCGAAGTATCCGGACACGCTGCTGTTCGGCGAGGACGTCGCGCAGAAGGGCGGCGTCTACACAGTGACCAAGGGACTGCAGAAGGCGTTCGGTCCGCGCCGCGTCTTCAACACGCTGCTCGACGAGACGATGATCCTGGGCATGGCCCAGGGCTTCGCCAACATGGGCATGCTGCCCATCCCGGAGATCCAGTACCTGGCGTATTTCCACAACGCCTGCGACCAGATCCGCGGCGAGGCGGCCAGCCTGCAGTTCTTCAGCAACAACCAGTACGCGAACCCGATGGTGGTGCGCATTGCGGGCCTGGGCTACCAGCGCGGCTTCGGCGGGCACTTCCACAACGACAACTCGATCACCGCGCTGCGCGACATCCCGGGCCTGGTGGTGGGCTGTCCGTCGCGTGGCGATGACGCGGCGACGATGCTGCGCACCCTGACCGCGCTGGCGAAGGTCGACGGACGCGTGAGCGTGTTCCTCGAACCGATCGCGCTGTACATGACCAAGGACCTGTACGAGCCCGGCGACGGCCAGTGGCTGACGTCCTACCCGAAACCCGACGAAGCGATGCCGCTGGGCGAGGGCCGCGTCTACGGCGAAGGCAACAACGACCTGGTCATCTTCGCCTACGGCAACGGCGTGCCGATGAGCCTGCGCGCCGCTCGGACCATCGAGAAGAAGCACGGCTGGAAGACACGCGTCGTCGACCTGCGCTGGCTGGTCCCGCTCAACGAGGGCTACATCCGCGAACAGGCGAAGACGGCCAAGCGCATCCTCATCGTCGATGAAGGCCGTCACAGCGCCGGCGTGGGCGAGGGCGTGATCACCGCGATTGCCGAGGGAGGCTTCGGTGCGCGTCCGTTCCAGCGCGTGGTCGGTGTCGACACGTACACGCCGCTTGCCGGTGCGGCGTTCCTGGTGATCCCGTCCGACGACGACATCGTCGCGGCCGCGGACCGGCTGGCCTGAGGCCGAAGCCATGTGCGGCCTGGCCGGACTGCTTCGCGCCCGACCTGACGCCGACGAAGCCCGGCTGACCACGCTCGCCGGTGCGATGGGCGATGCCCTGGTGCATCGCGGCCCGGACGACAGCGGCGTGTGGGCCGATGCAGCATCGGGCGTCGCGCTCGCGCACCGCCGCCTCAGCATTCTCGATCTCTCGCCACTGGGGCATCAGCCGATGTCGTCGGCGGACCATCGCCATGTCGTGGTCTACAACGGCGAGATCTACAACTTCGCCGAACTGCGCGAGGTGCTGGTCGCGCGCGGCCATGCCTTTCGCGGGCATTCCGACACCGAGGTGCTGCTAGCCGCGGTGGTGGAGTGGGGCGTGGAGGAAACGCTCGCGCGCTGCAATGGCATGTTCGCCATCGCGCTGTGGGATCGGCAGGAGCGCTGCCTCTGGCTCGCGCGCGACCGCGTGGGCAAGAAGCCGCTGTACTACGGCTGGGCCGGCGACGATTTCGTCTTCGGTTCCGAGCTGAAATCGCTGTGGCGGCATCCCGCCTTCGACAACGGCGTGGATCGCGATGCCCTGGCGCTGCTGCTGCGGCTCGACTACATCCCTGCGCCGTACGCGATCCACGAACGCACCTTCAAGCTGTTGCCCGGTGCGTGCCTGCGCATCGACGCCGCGACAGTGGCGCGCGGTGCCACCGGGCACGATCCGCACCGCGACCAGCGTCGCTATTGGGACGCCCGCGAACGCATGCGCCACGCGCTGGCGGCGCCATTCGCCGGCGATGTGCTCGAAGCCGAGAACCGCCTGGACGAACTGCTGCGCGATGCGGTCGCGTTGCGCATGGTCGCCGACGTGCCGGTCGGCGTGTTCCTGTCCGGCGGTACCGACTCGTCGGTGGTCACGGCGCTGATGCAGGCGCAGAGCCGGCACGCGGTGCGCACCTTCACCATCGGTTTCGAACGTTCCCACCACGACGAGGCCCACCTCGCGCGGGAAGTGGCCGAGCACCTGCACACCGAACACACCGAGCTGTACGTCAGCGGCGCCGATGCGCTGGCCGTGGTGCCGACGCTGCCGGCGATGTTCGACGAGCCCTTCGCGGATGCGTCGCAGGTGCCGACCGCGCTGGTTGCACGGCTCGCGCGCAGCGCCGTGACCGTGGCGCTGTCCGGCGATGGCGGCGACGAACTGTTCTTCGGCTACAAGCGATACGAACGCGCGCTGCGCAACTGGCGCTGGCTGCGTCGCGTGCCGGCACCGATGAGGCGCGTGCTGGCGCAGGCGGCCCGCGGACATGGCGAGTCGTCGCGCACCGGCGGCTTCGCGGCGCTGGCGGCCGAAATGGGCGCACGGGGCATCGGCGACGTGTACCGCCAGCGCATCGCGCGTTGGCGCGATCCCGCGGCCGTGGTGCCCGGCGCCAACCTGCCGCCGACCTTCTACGACCAGCCCGATCCGCTACAGGGCGCGGGCACGCCGGCCGACGCGATGATGCTGGCCGATTTCAGCGTGTACCTGCCCGAGGACCTGCTGTGCAAGGTCGACCGCACCAGCATGGCGGTCAGCCTGGAGGCGCGCGCGCCGCTGCTGGATTGGCGCGTCGCCGAGTTCGCCTGGTCGCTGCCGCTGGAGTTCAAACGACAGCCTTCCGAGAGCAAGTACCTGCTCAAGCGCGTGCTGCGCCGTTATCTCCCCGACGAGATGGTCGATCGCGGCAAGCGCGGCTTCGGCGCGCCGGTCAGCGCCTGGCTCAAGGGCGACCTGCGCGAGTGGGCGGCGTCACTGCTGGGTCCGTCGCGCCTGCGCACGGAAGGTCACTTCGATGCGGATGCGGTGCACGGCATCTGGCAGGCCTTCGTGGCCGGCGAGCGCAAATGGCATACGCATCTGTGGAACGTGCTGATGTTCCAGGCATGGCACGAGCACTGGCGCGCGCAGCGCCGTGAGCTCGTGCAGCCCTGACGAGGCAGGAGCCAGCTTGCTGGCGACGCGTCCATGGCTTGGGTCGCCAGCAAACTGGCTTCTACGAGAGTGCGGGCTGCAGGCGGAATCGAGAGCCTCAGCGCGCCAGCCCATCGAGCAACGCACGCTCGCGTGCCGGCACCGTCCCGACCAGGAAGGAAGAGGCGTCGCGTTCGAGCGGCAGCACGGCGAGTGCGACACTTCGTGCGCCGTCGTGGCCGCTCGCGACGATCTTGCCCAGCGCGACCGCCCCGGCGCTCACCTCCATCCCGGGGTCCATCGGCGCGTCCGCTTCGAGCAGCGCCAGGCCACGCTTGGCCTGGCCGAGGAAATGCGTCCGCGCGACGATCTCCTGGCCCGGGTAGCAGCCTTTCTTCACGCTGAAGGCGCGCAGGCGGTCCAGGGACAACTGCTGGGGCGTCCAGTGCTCAACCTGGGAGGCGAGCAGGCGCGGCAGACCGTGCTCCAGATCGCAGGCCTGCCACCGCGCGATCGCTTCGGGACGGGCAGGTGGCGCATCGGTGCCGAGCCGGAGCGTGCGCGGTGAGTCTTCGGAACCCATGTCCAGTTCGATGCCGGCCTGCACGTCGCCGCCAATCGCATTGCCCCGCGCCTGTGCGGGTGGCGTGAAGGCGCCGCTGGCTTTCAGGTCGTCGCGCACCAGGATGCCCACCTTGCTGCGGAACACGAAGCGCTGCAGCGCGACGGCGATCGCGTGCGGGTCGGCGTCCGGCAGGACCAGCCAGACCGCCTCATCCGACATCCTGAGCAAAGCGAACAGCGCGATCACGCGTCCTTTTGGCGTCAGCCAGCCGCTCCATTGCCACTGGCGGGACTCCAGCAGGGCCAGGTCGTTCATGAACTGCGCCTGCGCGAACGCTATCGCGTCGCGGCCTTCGAGGGTGATCAGGCGGTGGCCGGGCAGGGCGAACGTGTTGCTCGCCAAGGCCTGCGGGTTGTCATGCATGGGGGGCGGGAATTAACATTCAGCGCCGTGATGATAGGCCAAACCACTCCCGTCGAAGCGCTAGACGCGCCCCAGACCCCGGAGCCGGAGCCGGCCGCGGGAAACGCGAAGGCGAAGGAATTCGGTGGGCGAGACGGCCCAGAGCCGACCCGTTACGGCGATTGGGAAAAGAACGGCCGCTGCATCGATTTCTGACGCTCACCACGCATCCTGCCACGCGGCGTCAGCCGCCCAGCCGAGAGAACGCCATCCCTCATGGCTAACGATCATCGCGTTCGCGAACGCCCCTTGTCGCCGCACATGCAGGTTTACCGCTGGCAGGTGCAGATGGTGACGTCGCTCCTCCATCGCGCCACCGGCATCATCCTGGTCGTCGGCAGCCTCATCGTCGCGTGGGGGCTGGCCGCACTGGCCGCGGGTCCCGAGTCGTGGGGCACCTTCGCCTCGTTCACGCGCTCGGCGTTCGGCTTCCTGATTTTGTTCGGCTGGAGCTGGGCCCTGGCCTACCACCTGATCAACGGCATCCGCCATCTCGTGCAGGACGCCGGCTACGCCTACAGGATCGAATCCTTCGTGCGCAACAGCTGGATCTCGATCTTCGGCAGCCTCGCGCTGACCGTCCTCATCTGGGTCGTGGCGATGATGCAGCGGGGTGCCGCATGATCAAGCCGCACAAGCCGCAGTTGCGCAATCCGCTGAAGAACGCCCGTGGCCTGGGCTCGGCGAAGGATGGCACGGGGCATTTCATCGTCCAGCGCGTCACCGCCATCGCGCTCATTTTCCTGTCGATCTACGCGGTCGGCCTGATCGTCTCGCTGATCGGCGCCGACTACGCCGCCGTGCGCGCGACCGTCGCGCATCCGTGCCACGCGATCCTGCTGACCGCCTTCAGCGTCGCGATGTTCTGGCATGCCAAGCTCGGCATGCAGGTGATCATCGAGGACTACGTGCACACGCCGTTCACCGCGGCCACGCTGCACCTGCTGAACATCTTCGTCTGCGCACTCGCGGCCATCGCCAGCGTGCTCGCCGTCGTCCGCATCGCGCTGGGAGCCTGATCCGTGCCCGCCTACAAGATTCACGAACACACCTTCGACATGGTGGTGGTCGGTGCCGGCGGTGCCGGCCTGCGCGCCACCTTCGGTCTGGCCCAGAAGGGGCTGAAGACCGCCTGCATCACCAAGGTCTTCCCGACCCGTTCGCACACGGTGGCGGCGCAGGGTGGCGTGGCCGCCGCGCTGGCCAACATGGGCGAGGACGACTGGCGTTACCACTTCTTCGACACCGTGAAGGGCTCGGACTGGCTGGGCGACCAGGACGCCATCGAATACATGTGCCGCGAGGCCATTCCGGCCATCATCGAGCTTGAGCACTACGGCGTTCCGTTCTCGCGTACCGAGGACGGCCGCATCTACCAGCGTCCCTTCGGCGGCATGACCACGCGCTACGGCGAAGGTCCGCCGGCGCAGCGCACCTGCGCCGCGGCCGACCGCACCGGCCACGCGATCCTGCACACGCTGTACCAGCAGTCGCTGGCGCACGACGCGCAGTTCTTCATCGAGTACTTCGCGCTCGACCTCATCATGGACGCCGATGGTGCCTGCCGTGGCGTGCTCGCGCTCGACATGGCCGAAGGCACGCTGCACCTGTTCAAGGCGCAGGGCACGGTGCTGGCGACGGGCGGCTACGGCCGCGCCTACTTCTCCGCGACCTCCGCCCATACCTGCACCGGCGACGGCGGCGGCATGGTGCTGCGCGCCGGGCTGGCGATGCAGGACATGGAGTTCGTGCAGTTCCACCCGACCGGCATTTACGGCGCCGGCTGCCTCATCACCGAAGGCGTGCGTGGCGAAGGCGGCATCCTGCGCAACAGCAACGGCGAGCGCTTCATGGAGCGCTACGCGCCGAGCGTGAAGGACCTGGCGCCGCGCGACATGGTCAGCCGCGCGATGACCATGGAAATCCGCGAAGGCCGCGGCGTCGGCGAGCACAAGGACCACATCCTGCTCGACCTGACGCACCTGGGTCCCGAGGTCATCCACGAGAAGCTGCCGGGCATCGCCGAGTCGGCGCGCATCTTCGCCAACGTGGACGTCGAGAAGCAGCCGATTCCGGTGATTCCGACCGTCCACTACAACATGGGCGGCATCCCGACCAACTACCACGGCGAAGTGGTGCAGCTGCGCAACGGCAACCCGGACGAAGTGGTCCCGGGCCTGTACGCCATCGGCGAAGCGGCCTGCGTTTCCGTGCACGGTGCCAACCGCCTGGGTTCCAATTCGCTGCTCGACCTGGTCGTGTTCGGCCGCGCCGTGGCCAACCGTGCTGCCGAGACGGTCAAGGTCGACGGCAAGCAGGCCAAGCTGGCATCCGATGCCTGCGACCAGGCGCTCTCGCGTCTGGACAAGCTGCGCAACGCCAACGGCGGCACGCCGACGGCGGTCATCCGCGACAAGATGCAGCGCACGATGCAGGCCGACGCCGCCGTGTTCCGCACCGGCGAAACGCTGTCTGACGGCGTGCGCAAGATGCGCGACATCCACGCATCCTTCGCCGACGTGAAGGTCTCCGACCGCTCGCTGATCTGGAATTCCGACCTGATCGAGACCTACGAGCTGTCCAACCTCCTCGGCCAGGCGCTGGCGACGATCGTCTCTGCGGAAAACCGCACCGAGTCGCGCGGCGCGCACGCCCGCGAGGACTTCCCTGACCGCGACGACGCCAACTGGCAGAAGCACACGCTGTGCTCGGTCAGCGACAGCGGCGAGACCGTCATCGACTACCGCCCGGTGCACATGTACACGTTGAGCGACGACGTGTCCGTGGTTCCGCCGAAGAAGCGCGTCTACTGACCGGAGCGAGCAACCGTGGCCGAATTCACTCTCCCGAAGAACTCGCAGATCCAGAAGGGCCGGCACTGGCCGGCAGCGGGCGCCAAGCAGCCGCGCACCTTCAAGGTCTACCGCTGGAACCCCGACGACGGCATGAATCCGCGCGTGGACACCTACGAGGTAGACCTGGCGGCGTGCGGTCCAATGGTTCTGGACGCGCTGATCAAGATCAAGAACGAGATCGACCCGACGCTGACCTTCCGCCGGTCGTGCCGCGAAGGCATCTGCGGTTCGTGCGCGATGAACATCGACGGCACCAACACGCTGGCCTGCACCAAGGCCATCGAGGACTGCAGCAACGGCGAGGTGCCGATCTATCCGCTGCCGCACATGCCGGTGGTGAAGGACCTGGTGCCGGACCTTACCCACTTCTACGCGCAGTACGCGTCGATCAAGCCCTGGCTGCGCACGCAGAGCCCGTCTCCGTCCGACCGCGAACGCCTGCAGTCGCCGGAAGACCGCAAGAAGCTCGACGGTCTGTACGAGTGCATCCTGTGCGCGTGCTGCTCGACCAGCTGCCCGAGCTACTGGTGGAACGGCGACCGTTATCTCGGCCCGGCGATCCTGCTGCAGGCCTACCGCTGGATCGTCGACTCGCGCGACGAGGACACCGGTGCGCGCCTGGACGACCTGGAAGACCCGTTCCGCCTGTATCGCTGCCACACGATCATGAACTGCGCCCGCACCTGCCCGAAGGGGCTGAACCCGGCGCAGGCGATCGGCGAGATCAAGAAGCTGATGCTGGCGCGCCGCGCCTGAGCCATGCGCGCAGCGATGTAGATCCGACACAAGGGCGCACGCGAGTGCGCCCTTTCTCTTTCACGACGATCCGTTCGGGAGAGCACATGCAGACCAGACTGATGTTCATGCCTGCACTGGCGATGGCCGCACTCACCTTCGTGGTGTGGTGGCGCATGTACTTCGTGCGGATCGGCCAGATGAAGCGCGAGCGCATCCATCCGCAGGCCGTGGCCACTTCGGCGCAGGCCGCATCGCGCCTCACCGACAGTTGTGCTGCGGATAACTTCCGCAACCTGTTCGAACTGCCGGTGCTGTTCTACGTGGCGCTGGTCGCGGCGGCGATGACGGGGCAGGTGAGCATGGCGACGCTGTCGCTGGCCTGGCTGTTCGTGCTGCTGCGGGTGGCGCACAGCACCATCCAGTGCACGTACAACAAGGTCATGCACCGCTTCTACGCCTACCTCGCCGGCGGCATGGTGCTGTGGGCGCTCTGGGCGGTAATCGGATGGGGCTGGTGGATGTCATGAGCGAAGAACTGGAACGCGAACTGCGCCGCCTGCGATGGCGATGCCGTCGCGGCATGCGCGAGCTGGACCAGTTGTTCGAGCGGTATCTCGACCGCGCGTGGCGGCAGGCCTCCGAGCACGAGCGTGCCGTTTTCCTACGCCTGCTGGAAATCGAGGACGATAAGCTCTGGCACTGGTTCATGGGTCACGAGGTGCCCGCCGATGCCGAACTCGCCGGGCTCGTCGACCGGATCCGCTCCATCCCGCCGAATGCCTGACGCGACCCAGGTGCGCATCGACTGGCGTCCGTCGCGATGGATGGTCGGCGCCCAGATGCTGCTGGGGATGCTGGCCGCGGTTGCGCTCCTGACGTGCGAACTGCCCAATGCGTGGGGAGTGCCCGCGGCGCTCATCGCGTTGGGTTACGGCGCGCTGCTGGCGAAGCGCGAAGCTTCGAGGCCAGCACGGCACCTCGTGATCGCAGGGACTGGAGTTTCGCTCGACGGGCAGACGGTCCATGACCTGGCCGTGCGCTGGCGCGGTCCGTTGGCCTTCTTCGAAGCGCGCGACAGCGCCGGTCGGCGCCTGCGACTGTCCTGGTGGCCCGATACCCTCCCACCGGCGCGACGCCGTGAACTGAGGCTGGCCATGGCGGTCCAAGCGGCTGCCTCGTCCGTGCCCGAGATGGCACCATAGCCGGCCACCAGAGCCCATCCCGTATGTTCAAACCCATCCCAGTCGCCATCGGCCTGCGCTACCTGCGCGCCAAACGCCGCAACGGCTTCATCTCCTTCATCTCGCTGGCTTCGGTGCTCGGCATTGCACTGGGCGTCACCGCGCTGATCACCACCCTCGCGGTGATGAGCGGATTCCAGCGCGAGATCCGTGACCGCATGCTGCAGATGGCGGCCCATGCCACGGTGAGCGCCTACGGCGAGCCGCTGCTGGAGTGGCAGCGCGCGGTCGACATGGCCGGCGCCGACAAACGCGTGGCCGGTGCCGCGCCCTACATCGAGAAGGAAGCGCTGCTGTCGGGCGCGCGCAACCAGCCGGCGATGGTCCGCGGCGTCCTGCCCGACCAGGAAGGCAAGGTCTCGGTGCTCGCCGGCAGGATGGTGCAGGGCAGCCTGACCTCGCTGCAGCCGGGCAGCTTCAACATCGTGCTCGGCAAGGAACTCGCGCTGTGGCTCGGCGTGGGCGTGGGCGACAGCGTGGTGATGACCACCACCGACTTCCGCAGTACGCCGCTGGGCGCCGTGCCGCAGCTCAAACGCTTCACGGTGAGCGGCATCTTCGAGGCCGGCTATAACGATTTCGACAAGGGCATGGCCGTGACCAACATGCGCGACATGCAGCGCGTGCTGCGCATGGGCGACGGCGTGACCGGCGTGCGCCTGCGCCTGCACGACATGGATCAGGCCTGGAACGTCGCGCGCGACCTGGCGCTGGCGCTCGGCGGTCCGTACCGGGTCAGCGACTGGACCAGCGAGAACGCCAACATGTTCCGCGCACTGAAGATGGAAAAGACCATCATGGCGATCCTGCTGTCGCTGATCATCGCGATGGGCGCGTTCAACCTGGTGAGCTCGCAGGTGATGCTGGTGACCGACAAGCAGGCGGACATCGCCATCCTGCGCACGCTCGGCCTCACGCCGCGCGGCGTGATGCAGGTGTTCGTGGTGCAGGGCACGCTGATCGGCGTCATCGGCACCGTGCTGGGCGTGATCGGCGGCATCGTGCTGACTCTCAACCTGGAGCACATCCTGAAGGCCATCGAGGCCGTGCTCGGCGTGCAGTTGCTGCCCGAGGACGTGTACTACATCACCGGCCTGCCGACCGACCTGCAGGGCAGCGACGTGGTGATCATCGCCACCGTCGCGCTGGCGATGGCGTTCCTGGCGACCATCTACCCCGCGTGGCGCGCGGCGCGCACCGCACCGGCGGAGGCGCTGCGCTATGAGTGAGACCGCAATGCAGACGCACAAGCACCAAGGCGAGGCATTGCGCGCCGAAGGCCTGGCCATGACGTATTCCGAAGGCCGGTTGCGCACGCCCGTGTTCGAGGGGATAGACCTGTCGGTGCAGTCGGGCGAGACAGTGGCGATCCTCGGCGCGTCCGGCGCCGGCAAGAGCACGCTGCTGCACCTGCTCGGCGGTCTGGACACGCCCACCGCGGGCGAGGTGTTCGTTGCAGGACAGCGCATGAACTCGCTGTCCGACGCGGCTCGCGGTGCGCTGCGCAACAAGGCGCTGGGCTTCGTCTACCAGTTCCATCACCTGCTGCCCGAGTTCACCGCGCTGGAGAACGTGATGCTGCCCGTGCTGCTGGCTGGACAGCAGGTGCCGGAAGCGCGCAAACGCGCCTCCGCGTTGCTCGAGGCGGTTGGCTTGGGTCATCGCCTGGAGCACAAGCCGGGCGAGCTGTCGGGCGGCGAGCGTCAGCGTGCCGCCGTGGCACGCGCGCTGGTGAATCGCCCGGCCTGCGTGCTGGGCGACGAGCCCACCGGCAACCTGGACGAGAAGACCGCCGCCACCGTGTTCGAACTGATGCTGTCGCTCAATCGCGAGCAGCACACCAGCCTGGTGCTGGTCACGCACGATCGCCGCCTGGCACGACGCCTGGACCGCGTGCTGGAACTGCACGAAGGCAAGCTGCGGCAACTGCACCCCGACGAGGTGTAGAGGATGCAGCACGCGGCAGGGACGCCGCCTTTTGGAATCGCCGCCGCCGCGGCGCTGCTCGCCGGCATCAGTGCCTGCCTGTGGTTGCCGTGGTTGTCGCCCTGGTGGTGTTCCGCGCTTTGGCTGCTGTGCGGCCTTGTGGCACTCGGGTGGGGCTGGAGGCGCTCGCGCCCGGCCGCGCTGGTTGCCGCCGGCTGGCTGCTGGTGGGCTTCGGACTGGCCGGGCTGCATGCATCGTGGGCGCTGGCCCGGCAGTTGCCGCCCTGGCCGCTGCGTTACGACACGACAGTCACCGGACAGGTTCGCGAACTTCCCGAACACGAGCCCCGTCGCACGCGCTTCCTGTTCCGTGTTGACGACGACGTGCGTGATGCGCGGCTGCGCGGCCGCGACTTGCGCCTGGCGTGGTACGACGACGATCCGACCGCTCGCGGCGCACTGCGCCCGGGCCAACGCTGGCGATTCCAGGTGCGCCTGCGGGCGCCGCGGGGACTGCGCAATCCCGGCGCCGCAGATGCGGAGAAGTTCGCCATGGCGCAGCGGATCGCCGCAACCGGCTACCTGCGCGATCCGACATCCGCCGAGCTTCTCGCCTCGGCAAAGGGCATCGATGCATGGCGCGACGAGATGTCCGCCAGGATCGCGGACGCGGTCGAGCGGCCGTCGTCGCGTTTCGTCCAGGCGCTCGCGCTGGGCGACGTGCGCCGGCTGGATGACGCCGACTGGCGGGTGCTGCGCGCCGATGGCCTTACGCATCTGATCGCCATTTCCGGTTTCCATGTCGGGCTCGTCGCCGGATTCTTCGCGTGGATCGCACGCGCGCTCTGGTGGCTGTGGCCCGGACTGGCGAGGCGGACCCCGGCGCAGATCGCCGCCGCGCTCGCAGGCGTGGCCGGTGCGGCGATGTATACCGCCGTCGCTGGATTTGCCCTGCCGACGGTGCGCACGGCGGCGATGATCGCGATCGTCGCGGCGGTACGTATATCGCGACGACGGATGCGGCTGGCCGACGGGCTCGCGCTGGCCGCGCTGGCGATGCTGCTGTGGGATCCGTTGTCGGCGCTCTCCGCCGGCTTCTGGCTGAGCTTTGCCGGCGTCGCGTGGCTGCTGTGGTGCCTGCCGGATGGCGGTGGTCATCCCGTACGCGACTTCCTGTCGGCGCAGGGCGTGGCCACGCTGGGATTGTTGCCGTTGAGCGTGGTGTTGTTCGATCAGGCTTCGTTGGCGGGGCCGATCGCCAACCTGCTCGCGGTGCCGTGGTGGAGCCTGGTCGTGGTGCCGCTTTCGCTGCTCGGGCTGGTACTGGATGCGCTGCGTGCCGGAGCCGGTGTGTGGGCCTGGCAGGCGGCGGCATGGTGTTTCGACCTGAGCTGGCCGCTGTTCCTGCGTCTCGCGGAGAGCCCGTTGTCGTTGTGGTGGCTGCCGGAGGCGCGATGGTTCGCGCTGCCGTTGGCGCTGGCCGGCGCGTTCTGGCTGATGCTGCCGCGCGGCGTGCCGGGCAAGGCGCTGGCAGTGTTGCTGTGGCTGCCGCTGCTCTGGCCCGACCGGCATCTGCCGCGGGAGGGCGAAGTCGAACTCACGGTGATCGACGTGGGGCAGGGGCTCTCGGTGCTGGTCCGCACCGCCCGCCATGCGTTGCTGTTCGACATGGGGCCGGCGGTGCCGGATGGTTTCGACGCCGGCGAACGCGCGGTCATCCCCGCGCTGCATGGCCTGGGCGTCCCGCGACTGGACCGCGCCGTGGTCAGTCATGGCGACAACGATCATGTCGGCGGCTGGGAGGCCGTGCGGACCGTGTTCCCGGCCCCGCGCCTGTACGCGCCCGAGGGGCTTCACCTTCAGGACAGCCGGCCGTGCCACGCGGGCGATGCCTGGACCTGGGACGGCGTGCGCCTCCGTTTCCTGCACCCGCCGGCGGATTTCCCGTACCTGCGCAACGAATCCAGCTGCGTGCTGCGGGTGGAGGCGGGTGGCCGCGCGGCCCTGCTCACCGGCGACATCGGGGAAGTGATCGAGCGGCGCCTGGTGCGGCTGGATCCTGCCGACGTCCGGGCCGACGTCGTGCTGGTGGCGCATCACGGCAGCGGCAGCTCGTCCGATGCCGGGTTCATCGCGGCCACGGGTGCCGGCCAGGCGCTGGTGTCCAGCGGCCACGGCAACCGGTTCGGCCATCCACGGGCGGACGTGGTGCGCCGCTGGGAGGAAGCCGGCGCGCAGGTCCACGACACCGCGCGTGAAGGCGCGCTGCGCATCCGGCTTGCGCCGGATGGCGCGAGGGTCGAAGCGCGACGGGAGGCACAACCGCGGCTCTGGGACGCGGCGCGGCGCGGGGACGCGCGTGCGGCTGGGCTATCCTATCGGCCAGATCGAGACGGCCGAGGGCCGGAGGGGTAGTTCGCGTGCTGGAACTGGTCAAGGCCGGCGGTTGGCCGATGATTCCGCTGTTGTTGCTGTCGGTGCTGGCCCTGACGATCATCGTCGAGCGCGCCTGGACGCTGCGTCGCAATACGGTGCTCCCGCCCAACCTCGGCAAGGAAGTCCGTACCTGGGCTGGCAGCGGAAAGCTGGACCCCTCGCACATCGAATCCCTGCGCCGCACCTCGCCGCTGGGCGAGCTGCTGGCCGCCGCGCTCGACGTCCGCCTGCGTCCGCGCGACCAGATCCGCGAGCGTATCGAGGACGTCGGACGCCACCTCGTCCACAAGATGGAGCGCTACCTCAACACGCTGGGCACCATCGCCGCCGCCGGCCCGCTGCTGGGCCTGTTCGGCACCGTGGTGGGCATGATCCAGATGTTCCTGGGCATCCTCGATCACGGCATCGGGGACGTGAACCAGCTTGCCGGCGGCATCGGCAAGGCGCTGGTGTGCACCGCCACCGGCATGATCGTCGCCATTCCCGCCCTGATGGCACACCGCTGGTTCCGTGGCCGCATCTCCGAGTACATCGTCGCGATGGAGCATGAGGCGATCGCGCTGCTGGACACACTCGACACCCGCCCGGCCACCGCCGTGCGCGCGCCGCAGGCGGCGTGAGGCGAATCGACAGATGCGAATCCGCGACCACCGCGCCGACGACGAGCCGCACATCGATCTCGTGCCGCTCATCGACGTGATCCTGGTGCTGATCATCTTCTTCGTGGTCACCGCCACGTTCGATGCACGTTCGGTGCTGAAGCTGGAGCTGCCGCGCGCCACCGGCGAGCCGGCGAACGATCCGGCCAAGCCGCTGATCGTGCTGGTGAATGCCGACGGACGTTATTTCGTCGATGACCGCGAAGTGCTGCGCAGCGACGTCGAGTCGCTCAAGGACACCATCGCCGAAGTCGCCGGTAGCGATCGCGACCGCCCGGTCATGCTGCGCGCCGATGCGCGCACCCCTTACCAGGCCGTGGTTACTGTGTACGACGCACTGGGCCAGCTCGGCTTTCGCAAGGTGATGAACGCCACCGCGCCGCAGACGCGCGAAGCGGCCGCGGAGGCGGGCAAGTGAGCGACACCGTGTCGCCGTGGACGACCTATCGCCGCCTGCTGCACTTCGTCGCCCCTTACCGCGGCGTGCTGGTGGTGGCGCTGGTCGGCATGCTGATCGAAGCCGCCGCTGCGGGTGCGTTCACCAAGCTGATGAATCCGATCGTCGACGAGACGTTCGTCAGCCGCAATCCGGGCGTGAATGTGATGCTGCCGCTGGCGATCGTCGGCATCTTCATCGCGCGCGGCATCGCCGGTTACCTGACCGACACCTTCATGGCCCGAGCGGGCCGCAGCATCGCCCGAGACCTGCGCGTACAGGTGCTGGGCAAGTATCTGCGCCTGCCGGGACTGCGGTTCGACAACGAGCCTGTGTCGTCCATGCTCACGCGCCTGGGCTCCGACAGCGACCAGGTCGCGCAGGCCGCCATCGACGCCGCCAAGGTGATGCTGCAGCAATCGCTGCAGGTCATCGTGATGCTGGGCGTGATGCTCTACACCAGCTGGCGCGTGACGCTGGCGGTGCTGCTGCTGGGCCCGTTGCTGGCATGGACGATGGATACGGTCGGCCGCCGTTACCGCCGTATCGGCCATCGCATCCAGGAGAGTGGCGCGCAGTTGCTGCAGTCGGCCGACCAGGCGCTGTCCAACCACCAGGAAGTGAAGGTGTACGGCGCGCAGTCGACGGAACTCGCGCGTTATTCCGGGCAGGCCAACCACCACCTGCGCCTGAGCCTGAAGGTCGAGTCCACCCGCAGCATCTCCTCGGCGATGGTGCAGTTGATGGGCGCGATCGGTCTGGCGCTGCTGCTGTTCTTCGCCGGGCGCGAGGCCATGCAGGGCCGCCTGACCGCAGGCGAGTTCGTCAGCCTCATGGTCGCCATGCTGGCGGTGATTCCCGCGCTGAAGCAGCTCACCAACGTGCAGGGCATGCTGCAGCGTGGCGTGGCCTCGGCCGAGCGCCTGTTCGACGTGCTCGATACGCCGGACGAGGTGGACACGGGCTCGCGGCGGCTGGAGCGCGCCCAAGGCTTGCTCGAATTCCGCCACGTCACCGCGCGCTATCCGGGCCAGACCGAACCGGCACTCACCGACATCAGTTTCAAGGCAAGGCCTGGCACGGTCACCGCCATCGTGGGCCGCTCCGGCAGCGGCAAGTCCACGCTGATCAAGCTGATCCCGCGCTTCTACGAGATCGAGGCCGGCCAGATCCTGCTCGATGGGCATGGATTGCAGGAGTATCGGCTCGCCGACCTGCGCCGCCAGATCGCGCTGGTTGGCCAGCAGGTGATGCTGGTGGACGGGACGGTCGCGGCCAACGTCGCCTACGGCGAGCTGCAGCAGGCCGATTCGCAGGCCTTGGAGCAGGCGGTGCGCGGTGCCAACGCGATGGAGTTCGTCGAGCGCATGCCCAACGGCCTGCAGACCGACGTGGGCGCGAAGGGCGGACGGCTGTCCGGAGGCCAGCGCCAACGTCTCGCGATCGCGCGCGCGATGCTGAAGGACGCGCCGATCCTGATCCTGGATGAGGCCACGGCCGCGCTCGACACCGAATCCGAGCGTCTGGTGCAGGAAGCCTTGGACCACCTGATGCCCAACCGGACCACGCTGGTGATCGCGCACCGGCTTTCGACCATCGAACATGCCGATCAGGTGCTGGTGCTGGACCAGGGGCGCATTGTTGAGCGCGGCACGCATTCGGAGCTCCTCGCGCTCGGCGGGCTTTACGCGCACCTGCATCGCATGCAGTTCCGCGAGGGCGAATGAGCAAGGCCTCGATTCAACCGCCGTCGTACTGGTACGGCGACGTGCCGGTTCCGCTTGGCGCACGACTGCTGTCGGCGCTGTACGGCTCCTTGAGCGCGCTGCGACGCGGCGCCTATCTGAAGGGCTGGTTCAAGCGCCGCCATCCCGGCGTGCCGGTGCTGGTGGTGGGCAACATCACCGCCGGTGGCGCCGGCAAGACGCCGCTCACCATCGCGCTGGTCGAACGCCTGCGCGCGGAAGGCTGGAACCCGGGCGTGGCGACCCGCGGTTACGGCCGCGAGGACGCCAGCGCCGCGCTGTGGGCCGACACGCACACCGATGCCTCGCTGGGTGGAGACGAGCCGGTGCTGATCGCGCATCGCACGCACGCGCCGGTGCGCGTGGATCGCGATCGCGCCGCGGCTGCGAAGGCGCTGGCCGAGGCGGGTTGCGACCTCGTCCTCTGCGACGACGGGCTGCAGCACTATCGACTGGAGCGCGACATCGAGATCGAGGTGGTCGACGGTCGCCGCCGCTACGGCAATGGTCAGCTGCTGCCGGCCGGTCCGCTGCGCGAACTGCCGGAGCGCGCTGCGCGCTGCGATTTCCGCGTGGTGAACGTCGGAACGGTGGGTGCCGGCGAGGCCGACACGGGGTTCGGCGAATGGCCGATGCGCCTGCTGGCTGAGCACGCCGAGCCCATGCTCGGCGGTCGGGCGCGCAAGCTCGGTTCGTTCTCCGGCCAGCGAGTGCACGCCGTGGCGGGCATCGGCGATCCGGAGCGCTTCTTCGGCATGCTGCGCGACTTCGGCATCGCGGTGGTGCCGCATGCCTTCGCCGACCACCACCAGTACCAGGCCAGCGATTTCGAATTCGGCAGCCGCGAGCTGCCGGTGCTCATGACCGAAAAGGACGCGGTGAAGTGCGCTGCCTTCGCCGACGAACGCTTTTTTAGTGTTCCGGTGCGGGCGGAGCTGCCTGAGGCGTTCTGGGTTTCACTGATCGACCGCATCGGCGCCAAGGCGAGGCAATACCGCGAGCGCGGCATCGGCAAGGAGGGCGCGTGAGCGCTTCGCAACCACTCGACTTCGTCGTCGCCATTCCGGCCCGCTTCGCTGCCAGCCGCCTGCCCGGCAAGCCGCTGCGGCCGCTGGCCGGCGAACCGCTGGTACTCCACGTCGCCCGTCGCGCGCTGCGTGCGGGGGCGCGTGAGGTGTGGGTGGCCGCCGATGACGAGCGCATCGCCGCCGCGCTGGAAGGGGCCGGCGTCAACGTGGCTATGACCTCGCGCGACCACGCCTCGGGCACGGACCGGCTGGCGGAGTGCGCACGGATCGCCGGCTGGAGCGACGACACCGTCGTGGTGAACCTGCAGGGCGACGAGCCTTTCGCGCCTGCGTCGGGCATCCGCGCCGTCGCCGAACTCATGCATGCCGGCCGCAGCGAGATGGCGACGCTGGCCGCTCCCATTACCGAGGGCGGGACGCTGCTCGACCCCAACGCGGTGAAGCTGGTGCGTGCCGACGACGGCCATGCGCTGTACTTCAGTCGAGCACCGATTCCGTGGCCGCGCGACGCCTTCGCCACCGACCGTTCGCGCATGCCCGAACAAGGCGAGTGGCTGCGCCACATCGGCATCTACGGCTACCGCGCCGGCTTCCTGCAGCGATTCGCCGCACTGCCGCCCGGGCGACTGGAGCAGATCGAGTCGCTGGAACAGTTGCGCGTGCTCGAGGCCGGTTACCGCATCCTGGTCGGCGTCACACCCGAGCCGTTCCCGCCCGGCGTGGACACCCCGGAGGACCTGGCCCGCGCCGAAGCCTGGATCGCCGCGGGCCATGGCTGAGCCCGTCCGCCTGCTGGTCGTCTGCCTGGGCAACATCTGCCGCTCCCCGGTGGCGGAAGGCGTGCTGCGCGCGCGCATCGCGACGTCGACGCTGGCCGGGCAGGTAGAGCTGGACTCGGCCGGCACGGGCGACTGGCACGTAGGCGAACCACCGGACCGTCGCGCAATCGCCAGTGCGGCCGAGCACGGCATCGACATCGCCGGCTTGCGGGCGCGCCAGCTGTCGGGTGCCGATTACCGCCACTTCGACTGGCTGCTCTGCGCCGATCGCGCCAACCTGCGCGACGTGCGGGCGCGGGCCCCCGGCGACGCGAGTGCACGCCACGCGCTGCTGCTCGACTGGGCCGGCGTGCAGGACGAGGGCGAAATCCCGGATCCCTACACGGGCGGTCCGGCACAGTTCGAGCATGTCTTCCAGCTGCTCGACCGCGCCGCCGATGGCGTGATCGCCCGGCTGCGTCGCGAGTACCCGGGCCGATTCGACTGAATCGCCGACTTGCCCCGTCCCGACGGGCGGACGCGACTTGCCCTGACGCATAATCGGCCCCATTCCTGAGCCGATGCCCGTGACCGCAACGCCCGCCGCCGCCATGTTCCCGTCCGCGCGCCGCACTCCGTCCACGCCGCGGCCGACCGCCGGAAGGGCGCTCCGCTCATGAGCCATGGCGCGATCGCGGCCTTCGACGGCAAGGCCTTCGTCAAGAATCTCAGCACCGCGCCGGGCGTGTACCGGATGATCGCGGCGGACGACAGCGTGCTCTACGTCGGCAAGGCCGGCGCGCTCAGGAACCGCGTTTCCAGCTACTTCAATGCCACGCCCAAGTCGGCGCGCATCATGGCCATGCTGGCGCAGACCGCGCGCATGGAAGTCACGGTGACCCGCACCGAGGCCGAAGCGCTGATCCTGGAAAACCAGCTCATCAAGTCGCTCAGGCCGCGCTACAACGTGCTGCTGCGCGACGACAAGAGCTACCCGTACGTGTTGATGACGCAGGAGTCGTGGCCGCGCATCGCCATGCATCGCGGAGCGCGTTCGATTCCCGGCCGCTATTTCGGGCCCTATGCGAGCGTCGGCGCCGTGCGCGACACGCTCAACCTGATGCACAAGCTGTTCAAGCTGCGCAGCTGCGAGGACAGCGTCTTCCGCAACCGCAGCCGACCCTGCCTGCAGCACCAGATCGGCCGCTGCAGCGCGCCGTGCGTGGGTCTGGTACCGCCGAGAGACTACGCCGAGAGCGTGCGCCGCGCGGGGCTGTTCCTGGACGGCCGCAGCGACGAGTTGAGCGAGGAACTGGTGAAGTCGATGGAGGCGGCCAGCGTCCGCCTGGACTTCGAGGAAGCCGCGCGCCTGCGCGACCTGGTCGCCTCGATCCGCAGCCTGCAGGCCCGCCAGTACGTCGACGGCCGCGCCGCGGACCTGGACGTGCTCGCGATCGCGATGCAGGGAGCGGCGGCATGCGTGCTGCTGCTGGCTTTCCGCGACGGACGCAACCTCGGCACCCGCGCGTTCTTCCCGAAGACCAATGGCAGCGAGAACGCCGAGGAAGTGCTGGCCGCGTTCGTCTCGCAGTACTACGGCGAGCAGGTACCGCCGCGCGAGATCGTGCTGGATCGCGACATTCCCGATCGCGAACTCATCGAGCATGCGCTGTCCAGCACCGGCGAACGGCGCGTGCAGATCAAGTGCAACGTGCGCGCCGAACGCGCTGGCTACGTCGATCTGGCACGGCGCAA
This sequence comes from Lysobacter sp., assembly GCF_035655815.1. Classification (NCBI taxonomy): domain Bacteria; kingdom Pseudomonadati; phylum Pseudomonadota; class Gammaproteobacteria; order Lysobacterales; family Lysobacteraceae; genus Lysobacter; species Lysobacter sp. The sequence goes on along the minus strand of NZ_DASRTS010000038.1, from coordinate 166,644 downwards.
CGCCGAACTGGCGCTGTCCGCCGAGCGCACCAGCCACGCCGCGCAGCACGCGCGCGCCGAGGGCCTGCGCGACCTGCTGGGCCTGCCGGCGTTGCCCGCGCGCATCGAGTGCTTCGACATCAGCCACACCATGGGCGAGGCGACCGTGGCGTCGTGCGTCGTGTTCGACGCGCAGGGCCCGGTGCGCGGGCAATACCGGCGCTTCAACATCGCCGGGATCGAGCCGGGCGACGATTACGCCGCGATGCACCAGGCCATTGAGCGCCGTTTCCGCCGCGCGGTGGAGGAGGGCGGGGTCGTCCCCGACGTGCTGCTGATCGACGGCGGCGCGGGCCAGGTGGCGCAGGCGCGAAGCGTGCTCGACGACCTGGGCGTGGAGGGCGTCACCCTGGTAGGCGTGGCGAAGGGACCGGAGCGCCGCCCAGGCGAGGAGGAACTGCTGCTGCCGGATGGCCGCACGGTGCGCCCGGGGGCCGAATCGCCCGCGCTCCAACTGGTCCAGCAGGTGCGCGACGAGGCCCACCGCTTCGCGATCACGGGGCACCGCGGACGACGCCAGAAACTGCGCAATACCAGCCGCCTGGAGGATATTCCCGGCATCGGGCCGCGCCGCCGCGCTAATCTGTTGCGGCATTTCGGCGGGCTCGGCGGGCTGAAGGCCGCCGGGATCGAGGAGATCGCCCGGGTGGACGGCATCAATGACGCGCTGGCCGAGCGCATCTATGCGACCCTGCACGGGCTGGACGTGCCCGAACCCGCTACCCCGGACACGGCTGGACAGGCCAGCACTCGGAGCGAAGGATGAAGTTGACGGTACCCACCATGCTGACCTTGCTGCGGATCGTGCTGATCCCGGTGCTGGTGCTGGTGTTCTACCTCCCCTACAACTGGACCAACTTCGCCGCTGCGTTGATCTTCGCGTTCGCCTCGATCACCGACTGGCTGGATGGGTGGATCGCGCGCCGCTACAACCAGTATTCGGCGTTCGGCGCATTCCTCGATCCCGTCGCCGACAAGCTGATGGTGGCGGTGGCGCTGGTGATCATCGTGCAGAGCCATCACACCATCTGGATGGCGCTGTGGGCGGCGGTCATCATCGGGCGCGAGATCGCCGTGTCGGCGCTGCGCGAGTGGATGGCTGAACTGGGGCAGCGCGCCACGGTGAAGGTCGCCAGCATCGGCAAGATCAAGACGGTCGTTCAGATGGTCGCGCTGGTATGCCTGCTCTATGCGGTTTCGCCTGACCAGCATGCCGATCCGTGGTTGGGGCGGCCGATCTTCGTGATTGGCGATTGGCTGCTCGCCGCCGCCGCATTGCTGACGCTATGGTCGGGTCTCGCATACCTGCGCGCAGCATGGCCGGTATTGCGCGAAGACGCGCGTTCATAGAGAATATTCCCATCGCCGACGCACGAAACGTGCGGTGATCCGATCGGGGATGGCAGTCCGATCGGCCGGTTCGGAAAGCCCGGTGACGGGGCCTTCCACGGAGTGAAAAGGGTGTTGACACTTTTCATTCCATGCCTAAAATGTCGCTTCCTCTGCGGGAATAGCTCAGTTGGTAGAGCACGACCTTGCCAAGGTCGGGGTCGCGAGTTCGAGTCTCGTTTCCCGCTCCATATTCGGACAAGGCCCCCATCAGCGGGGCCTTGTTGTTTCCGGGCCCGATGCGTGAACCGGGCGGAAATATGGAAGAATCCGCGAGCGGAATCCGCTCGGAGGATTCGACGTCACCGGCCTGGTGGCAGAGTGGTTATGCAGCGGACTGCAAATCCGCGTACGCCGGTTCAATTCCGACCCAGGCCTCCAGCACGACGAAGCCCGACCGAAAGGTCGGGCTTTTTGTTTCCGGCTTCGTGCGCGCCCGAAGGCTCGCGTAAGCTAGCGGCGCGTCGCCCGGATGGCGGAATTGGTAGACGCAGCGGACTTAAAATCCGCCACCCGCAAGGGTATGCCGGTTCGATTCCGGCTCCGGGCACCAGTCCTTCTTGCAGCCCATTCGGGCCGCGGTCGCAGAGGTCGGCCTCGCGACCGGCTGCTGGCAAGCGCATCGTCCATCACGCTCGCCCACGCTCGGATGCGCCCGGCGAAAACGGCTCGCATGGGCTTCGTTTCGCCACCTGCAAACGCCTTCGCAACCGACATGGCGCCAGCATGCGTCACCGCCGCTGCCAGCACGGCGGCTCGCACTGATCGCGCGTGATCGATATGTGCGGCTGCGCTGGTCGGGTCGGGCCCGGCGCGCCCTAGAATGAACAGCTCGGCGCGGTGTGTGCCGGTCATGTGGCGGGGGAGTGGATGCAGGGTCCTCGGGAATCGCGCATCGCGGTGGTCGGGCTGGGTTACGTCGGGCTGCCGCTGGCTGTGGAATTCGGCCGGCTTTACGACACGGTGGGCTTCGACATCGATGAGCGCCGCGTCGAACGCCTGCGCCGGGGCGAGGACGGCAATGGCGAAACCACGGCCGACGAGATCGCGTCAGCCCAGCGCCTGTCGTTCACTGCCGATGTGCAGCGACTGCGCGAGTGCGACGTGTTCGTGGTCACCGTTCCCACTCCGGTGGACGAGCACAAGCGGCCCGATTTCACTCCGCTGATCCAGGCCAGTCGCGCCATCGGCAACGTGCTGCGGGCCGGGGACACGGTGATCTACGAGTCCACGGTGTATCCAGGCGCGACCGAGGAAATCTGCGTGCCCGAGCTGGAGCGCGCTTCGGGCCTGGTTTTCAACCAAGACTTTTTCGTGGGTTACAGCCCGGAGCGGATCAATCCCGGCGACCGGCAGCGACGTCTGGTCGACATTCCCAAGGTCACTTCGGGCTCGACGCCCGAGACGGCGGACTTCGTCGATGCGCTGTACCGCAGCATCATCCGCGCCGGCACCCACAAGGCGTCCAGCCTGCGCGTGGCGGAAGCCTCCAAGGTCATCGAGAACACGCAGCGCGACGCCAACATCGCACTGGTCAACGAGTTCGCCCTGATCTTCCAGCGGCTGGGAATCGACACCACCGAGGTACTGGAGGCGGCGGGCACGAAGTGGAACTTCCTGCCGTTCCGGCCAGGCCTGGTAGGCGGCCATTGCATCGGTGTCGATCCGTATTACCTGATCCAGAAGGCGCAGGCGGCGGGCTATTACCCGGACATCCTGCTGGCCTGCCGCCGCATCAACGATGCCATGGGCGAACACGTCGCCAGCGACGTGGTGAAGCTGATGATCCAGCGCGGCATTGCAGTCGCGGGTTCGCGCATCCTTATCCTGGGCATCACGTTCAAGGAGAACTGTCCCGACCTGCGCAACACGCGCGTGGTGGAGCTGGCGCGCAAGTTCGGCGAGTACCGGGCCCATGTGGACATCCACGATCCGTGGGCCGACGTGGAAGAAGCACGCAGCGTATATGGCGTGGAATTGATCGGCGCGCCCGAACGGAGCGCCTACGATGCCGTGATCCTGGCAGTGGCGCACGAACAGTTCCGCGAAATGGGGCCGGAAGGCGCGCGCGCCTACGGCCGGTCGCACGCGATCGTGTACGACATCAAGAGCCTGTACCCACGCGAGGGCGTGGACGCGCGCCTGTAGCCGGCGCGACGCGATCAGTCGAGCAGTTCGTACACGCGCTCGGGTGGACGGCCGATGACGGCGCGGCCGCCGTGCACGAAGATCGGCCGTTCGATCAGCCGCGGATGCGCACTCATCGCCGCGATGAGCTGTTCGTCGTCGAGCGATTCGTCTGCCAGTCCCAGTTGCACGTATTCGTCCTCGCCGGTACGGAGCAGGGCGCGCGCAGGCTGTTGCAACAGTGCCAGCAACTGGCGGAGTTCGGCTGCAGTGGGCGGTGTCTGAAGGTATTCGATGACCACCGGTTCGATGCCGCGCCCGCGCAGCAGTTCCAGCGCGCCACGCGACTTGGAGCAGCGCGGGTTGTGATAGAGACGCGTGGTTTCCATATCGTTGCCCTGTGCCGTAAAAGCGAAAGGCCGGCTTTCGCCGGCCTTTGCCTTGGAACTGGTGGGCGGTACAAGTTTCGAACTTGTGACCCCTGCCGTGTGAAAGCAGTGCTCTACCGCTGAGCTAACCGCCCGTAAGGGCTGCGCAGTATACCTCACGTGCGGTTGGGGTTGGCAAGAGGGGTGCGCGCCAGGCTGCCCGATTCAGCCGAAGGACGGGAATCGTCTGATGCCGACGGCCGCGGCCGATCCCCAGAATGGACGGATGATCCGAACATTGCTGATTGACGATCACGCGATCGTCCGAGAGGGCTTCAAGCGCCTGTTCCAGAACTCGGGCCGTCTGGAGGTGGTGGCCGAGGCCGGCGATGCCGCCGAGGCGCTGGAGGCCGTGGCGTCCGCACGCTTCGATGTGGCCATCGTCGATCTCAGCCTTGGTACGCCGGATGGCGGTTTCCTGCTACTGCGCGACCTGGCACGCGTCGCGCCGAAGCTGCGGCGGGTCGTGGTGAGCATGCACGACGATCCGGGCGTGGTGATGAGGGCCCTGGATCACGGCGCGCAGGGCTATGTCACCAAGGCCGCAGCGATCGTCGAACTGATCGGTGTGGTCGAGCGGGTGCTTCGCGGGGAAACGGCCCTGAGCAGCGACGTCGAGCGCGCGCTGGAGCAACCGCTTGGCCATGGCCTGACCCAGCGCGAAAGGGAGACACTGCGCGGGTTGTTGTCGGAATTGCCGCCCAAGGCGATCGCCGCCGACCTGGGCATCAGCGTCAAGACGCTCTATCGCCACCGGTCCAGCCTGATGAGCAAGCTGGGCGCGCGCACGGTGGCGGCGCTGCCGCGCATCGCGCGCGAGCGCGGGCTGATCTAGCGCGCTGGTGGTGCAGGAGCGTCGTCAAGGATTGCTCATTCGAGCTGCGATGCGGCATAGGCCGCATCGAGCGCCTCCATTGCATCGAGTGGCTTGAGCTTCGCCGCTTTCTCGTACTCGCTGGCGGCCGACTCTTCCTTTTTGTCGCCGTGCAGCAGCATCAGCACGTTGCCGTATTCGATGTGCGCGATGGGCGAATCCGGCGTCAGCTTCAGTGCGGACGCGATGTGCTTTTCCGCCTCCGCCGCCTTCGCTCCGTACGTGAGTCCACCGATGACCGCGCCCACCTTGCCGATGATCTCGGCGTGGTATAGCGCCATGGCCGTATGCGCCTCCGCATGCTTGGGCGCGCGTTCCAGCGTGGCTTCGAGGGCGCTGCGCACCTTGCCGGCGATTCCTGCCTTCAGCGCCTTGGCGATGCTGAGCCCCTGGCTATAGCGCCCCAAGGCGAAGGCATGGCGATAATGGCTGTTGGCCTCATCGGGAAGGGCCTTCGTAGCGGCTTCCGCAATGGAAGCGGCCTGCTCGAAGCGCTTGAGGCGTTCCGCGTCATCGTCGACCAGATAGGTCGCATGGATGCCCAGCGCCTTCACTGCAACCGATGCACCAAGCGGCCCCAACGCCTGGCCTGCGTCGAAGGCGGCCTTGAAGTCGCCTCGGTGGAACGCGCGCCATGCCTCCTGCAAGTCGGTCGCCAGCGTGTCGGCGTCGAGTCCCTTGGGAGCCGCCTTGCCGGCGGCGACGAGGAGCGCGCCGGCGCGTTTTGCGTCCGGGAATGGTTCAAGGTCACCCGCGTGCAGCTTCGGCCACGCCTTCTTGAGCGCCTCGCCGGGATACGCGAATCCCTTGGCGTCGTGCGGGAATGCAGCCCAGCTGGATCTGGCGGCCATCGGCATCGTCCTTCGTCGCGGTGGAGGCCGCAGCATCCCGCCTGGCGCTGTGGCCTGGCAAGAGTCGGCGCGTAGTGTGTTTGCTCCATCCGTGGGCAGGAGAGTGGCCCCGAAGCCGGCCATTCCCGGTCCGGTCCGCGGAGATTCCCGATGGCGGCAGTGAATTCCAGATCCCACGCGTCCGGAGAAACCACGTTGCGCCACGTCTGGCTGGCGGGCCTGGGGCTGGTTGCGGTGGGGCGGCGGGAGGCGCTCGCGCGACGCGCGCGGCTGAAGGCACGTGCGGACGAGCTCCGCCAGCAGGCGGGTCGATTTGCCGAGGCCGCGCAGGCGCGCATCCGCGGGCGGGTCGAGCCGCAGGTCGGGCGTTTCAGCGCCGACATCGAAGCCAGGTTGGCACCGGTGCTGGAAAAGCTGGGCCTGGTGAAGAAGCCGGTGCAACGTGCCCGCAAGGCCCGGAAGGCCACCCGTTCCACACAGGCCCGCCGCCCCGTGCGCTCACCGGCCAAGCGCGTCACCCGCAAGCGCTGAGCGTCGCCTGACCGCACAAGCAGCGATCAGTCCAGATAGGCGCGGGTCAGCGTATTGAGGTGCACGCGCTCGGCATCGCGCAGGAACGGTGCCAGCAGCATCATCACCTGGACGATCCCCGCGCGGATCGCGGCGTGTTCGTCCTTGTCGCCTCGGGCGGCGGCGTAGTTGAGCCAGAACGTGGCGATCACCAGCACGTTGGTCGCGGTGGCGGCCAGTTCGTCCTTGGACGCGCGCATGATCCCGGCCTGCAGCAGTCCACGCATGACCGTGTGCGCCTGTTCGTCGGCACGGCGCAGGATGCGTGCGAAGCGCAGGCGCAGGCGACGGTTGCGGCTGAGGATCTCCACCAGGTCGCGGTGCAGGAAGCGGTAGTCCCAGATGCACTCGAACACCAGGTGCAGTTGCAGCCAGATGTCCTCCAGTTCCGGCAGGCGCCCCTGCGGCGCGGCGAGCGCGGTGTCCATGCGTTCCTCGAAACGCGCGAACAGCTGCTCGATGATGTCGTCCTTGTTGCGGAAGTGGTAGTACAGGTTGCCGGGGCTGATCTCCAGCTCGTCGGCGATATGGTTGGTGGTGACGTTGGGCTCGCCGAGCGCATTGAACATGGTCAATGCGCTGTCGAGGATGCGCTGGCGCGTCTGTTTCGCCATCGGGTCGTTCGCGGTGCGGAAGCGATGCGGAGGTCAGCCGCGCAGCTTCTTCACCAGGTCGATGTACTTGCGCTGCGCCTCGTCGCGGCCGGTGCCCTTGAGCTTGGCCCAGGCCTCGTACTTGGCAGTTCCGACGAAATCGAAGAAGCCCGGCTTGGGTCCGCTGACGTCGCCCTCGGAGCCCTGCTTGTAGAGCGCGTACAGGCGCAGGAGGGTGTCGTTGTCGGGCCGTTCGGACAGGGCTTGGACATCCTTGGCGGCTTGCTCGAACGAAGTCTGCAGGTCGGACATGGCGCCCCTCCGGCGGCCAGGATGGTGGCCGGAATTACCGCATGCACCGTCGGGGTGGTCAATACGGCCGGGAATTGTGGCGCCGGGGCCGCTCTGGCAACGTAGGACGACATGCCGCGCAGCGGCAGCTCACGGTCAGGGAGAGGGCTCATGAGTTACTTCGTCACCGGCGCCACAGGCTTCATCGGACGTTTCCTGGTCAGCCGGCTGCTCCAGCGCAAGGGCACCGTGTACGTGCTGGTGCGCAAGGACTCGCACAAGAAGCTGGACGCCATCGCAAGGAAGATGGGCTGGGACAGCCGGCGCGTGGTCCTGGTCGACGGCGACATGACCGAGGCGAAGTGCGGAGTGAGCGCGGCGCAGTTGCGCGCGCTGAGCGGCAAGGTCAAGCACTTCTTCCACTTGGCGGCGATCTACGACCTCACCGCCAACGCCGAGACGCAGCGCACCGCGAACGTCGAAGGCACGCGCAATGCGCTGGACCTGGCGGCGGCCCTGAAGGCGGGCGTGTTCCATCACACCAGCTCGATCGCAGCCGCCGGGCTGTACCCCGGCGTGTTCCGCGAGGACATGTTCGGCGAGGCCGAGGGGCTGGACGATCCCTACCTGCTGACCAAGCACGAGTCGGAGGGACTCGTGCGCAAGGAGACGCGCATCAAGTGGCGCATCTACCGACCCGGCATGGTGGTGGGGCACTCCCAGACCGGCGAGATGGACAAGATCGACGGCCCGTACTACTTCTTCACCTTCCTCAAGAAGCTGCGGCAGATGCTGCCGCCGTGGATGCCCATGCTCGGCCTGGAAGGCGGCCGCATCAACATCGTGCCGGTGGACTACGTGGTCGACGCGATGGATCACATCGCGCACAAGCCACGCCTCGACGGTCACTGCTTCCACCTCACCGATCCCGACCCGATGCGCGTGGGTGAGGTGCTCAACACCTTTGCGCGCGCCGGCCACTCGCCCGAGATGACCATGCGCATCGACGCGCGCATGTTCGCCTTCATCCCCGGCAGCGTGCGCGGCGCGGTGGGCAACCTGCCGCCAGTGCGCCGGTTCATCGGCATGCTGCTGCGCGACTTCAAGATTCCCAAGCAGGTGATGAAGTTCCTCACCTATCCGACGCGCTTCGACAACCGCGAGGCCGAACGGGCGCTCAGGGGCAGCGGCATCCACGTTCCCGCGTTGGAAACCTACGCGTGGCGGCTGTGGGACTACTGGGAGCGCCATCTCGACCCGGACCTGTTCGTCGACCGCACGCTCAAGGGCAAGGTGCGCAACAAGGTCGTGGTGATCACGGGCGGTTCGTCCGGCATCGGCCTGGCGACCGCTCAGCGCGTCTCCGAAGCGGGGGCGATCACCGTCATCGTCGCCCGCGGCGAAGAGGAACTGTTCAAGGCGCGCGACGCGATGAAGGCCGCCGGAGGCAAGGTCTTCGCGTACATCGCGGACCTGGCCGACATGGACGACTGCGACCGCCTGGTGAAGACCGTGCTGGAGGAGCACGGCCGCTGCGACGTGCTGGTCAACAACGCGGGTCGCTCGATCCGCCGCTCCATCGAACTGAGCTACGACCGCTTCCACGATTTCGAGCGCACCATGCAGCTGAACTACTTCGGCAGCCTGCGTCTGATCATGGGTTTCCTGCCGGGCATGACGCAGCGCCGCCGCGGGCACATCATCAACATCAGTTCGATCGGCGTGCTGGCCAACTCGCCGCGTTTCTCGGCCTACGTCGCGTCGAAGGCGGCGCTGGACGCGTGGAGCCGCTGCGCGCAGGGCGAGCTGTCGGGCAAGGGCATCAGCTTCACGACCATCAACATGCCGCTGGTGAAGACGCCGATGATCGCGCCGACCAAGATGTACGACAGCGTGCCGACGCTCACGCCCGACGAAGCGGCGGACCTGGTGGTGAAGGGCATCATCGAGCGGCCCAGCCGCATCGCAACGCGCTTGGGCATCTTCGCCTCGGTGATCAATGCGCTGGCGCCGAAGGCGTACGAGGTGATCATGAACACCGCCTTCGAGCTGTTCCCCGACTCGGCGGCCGCGCGCGGCGACAAGCAGGCGCTGAAGGGCGAGGTGAAGCCCAGCAGCGAGCAGATCGCGTTTGCCGCGCTGATGCGCGGGGTGCATTGGTAAGGGCGCGGCAAGGCGTCAGCAGCGCGGGCAGCTGCAGGCAGCCCGCTGCGGGAGCCTCGTAGGAGCGGGTTCGCTAGCGATGGCCGCTCGTCGCCAGCGAGCTGGCTCCTACAACTCGAGCCAAATGGAATGAGACGGCCCGTAGGAGCGAGCTCGCGAGGGGCGTTCGTCGCCAGCGAGCTGACTCCTGCCAGGGTCAATGTGACTGCTGGCTCAGTACGCCTGGCACTGCAGGAACCGCACCGTACGCTGGCTGCCCGGCGGCGGCTGCAGCTGCAGACGCGACGCGCGCAGGTCGGCGTAGCGCCCCAGCACTGCGCACACTTCCCGTACCTCCAACTGCTCAACGTCCTCGCGCTGGTGGATCAGCAGCGTCGAGCTGGTCGACCATAGGACCCGTTCGACCCACGGCAATGCGGCGACGGCGTGGATGACTTCCCCGCGTTCGAACTGCTCCCGGTTCGGATCGGCGGGCGCGGGGGCGCCCAGGGCCGGTTCGGCCTGCGGGGCGGGAGATGGCATCGCCAGAGCCGGCGCGGGTGCGGGTGCGGGTGCGGGTGCGGAGGAGCTTGCGGGTGCGGGAGCCGCGGGCATGGGTGTATCGACCTCGGTTTCATCCGGTGCCGCCGCACCACCCATCAGCATGGGAATGAACCCGGCGAGCGCGCCGATGACCAGCGCGACGATCCACGCGAGCACCGTCTCGCGCATGCTGCGCTTGCGGGCGCTTGCAGTGAGGTCGTCGTGCAGCGCATCCGGCAGCATCGGGCCGACCAGCGCCCAGAGGGCGTCGCCGTCGTAGAGCTCCAGTGCGCCCGCGGCCTTGCGTGCATCGGGATCGATCCGAGCCGGCGTGGCGAGGATCGCGCCGTGTGCGCCATGCACACGTGCCGCCTCGGCCAGTTCCCGCACGGCCGCCGAGCCCAGGCGCGCCTTCAGACCCGCGAGCTTGCAGGACAGCAGCCAGACCTGCGAATTGCGGCGCAGGCGGATTTCAGCCTGCGGGCCGCGTTCGAGTGTCTGCTCCACCGCTTCGGCTTCGAATCCGCGACCCTGCAGCGCTTCGATCACCAGCCGCGAGAACTCCCGCCAGCGCATCTCCGCAAGGGCGCCGATACCGGCGAAGGTTTCCGCCTGGCGCCTGCGCACCAGCCACAGGTAGGCGGTCGACAACGCCGCCATCAACAGGGCGACGAACAGGGCCAGGGTCACGGAAAAGCCGTCGGGCATGCACAACTCGGGCGGTCAGGGCTGGCGGACTATACGCCAGCACAGGCGTCACTCGTGAGGTGTGGATCACGCAGGCTTGTCGGCAGGCGGCGGACGGCGGCTCCGCTCGATCAACGTCAGCGCTGCCCTGCCGCAGGCAAGAGAAAGCCCGCCAGTCCGAAACCGTAAGGGGAGGGGAGCATACGGAAGCGCGGACTGGCGGGCTTGTCGGGCACCCGGCGACGGCCGGGCGATGAAACGGATCCGGACTTCAGCTGGCGCCGGTGACCTTCTTGCCGGTCGCCTTGCGCGGCGACTTGCGGGCGGCGGGCGCCTGCGTGGCCTGCTTGCTGGCTGACTTGCGCGCAGCCGGCTTGCGCGGCGCGGCAGCGCCACCGTTCTGGCGGCGCAGCTCCGCCGTGAGCGCATCGACGCGGCGGCTCAGTTCGTTGAGGTCGTCGCGACCCGGCACGCCCAGCTTGACCAGCGCGCGCTGGACGCGATCCTCGAACACCTTCTCGAGGCGATCCCAGGTGTCGACGGCGCGTTCGCGTGCCTGGCCGACCGTGGAGCCCATGGCGTCGCGGACCACATCGGCCTGGCCGCCGGCGAAACGGCGTGCCGTCTGCTCCAGCGTCATGCCTTCCTTGATCAGTGCGTCGAACAGCTTGGTGCCCTCGGCCTGCGCGCGCGAGAACGCGCCCACACCCGCCAGCCAGATCTGCTGGGCCGATTCGCTGAGCGTGCGCGACAGGCGCTCGGCCTGCTGCTCCGCTTCGGCGCTGGAGGACTTGCCACGCGTGCGCGACGAGCCGCTGGTCGTGGTCTTCTTCGCAGCCTTCTTGAACTTCGCCATGCGCAGTTCCTCGATGGAGTGGGCAGAGGACGCCACCATCGCCGCGTTGTCTAGAGCTTTCACACCAAGCTGCGGGCTCGCAGCCGTTGCGGGCCGGCAGCGCCAGGACTTCAGAGCCACTCGCGCGACGGCAGCGTGTACCGCCGCTGCGGTCGCCCCACCAGATCGAGGAAGCGGTTGAACACGTCGTCCGCATGCGCCTGCATGCCGGCGATGTGCTCGCGGGTGTGGCGCCGGATCGCGGCCTCGTCCGCACGGGCGGGATCCAGGCCCGCCAGTTCGGCCAGCTCCTGCCGGTACGCCGGATTGGCCAGCCAGCGCTCAATCAGCGGCTCGTCCATCTCCAGGTGGAACTGGAAGCCGTAGGCGCTGTCGCCGTAGCGGAACGCCTGCTGTTCGCAACCGTCGGTGCTCGCCAGGTGGACCGCGTCACGTGGCACGTCGAAGCTGTAACGGTGCCACTGGAATACCGGTGCGCTTTCGCCGAGCGGTGCCAGCACCGGATCGGCACGGCCCGCCTCCGTGGTACGCAGCGGATACCAGCCGATCTCCGGTTCGTGGTGGCGCCGGATTGGCGCGCCGAGCACATGCGCCAGCAACTGCGCGCCCAGGCAGATGCCGAGCACCGGCTTGCCCTGATCGAGCATCTGTTCGATCGCGCGCAGTTCGGTGAGCAGGTGCGCCCGGTGCTCGCGATCCTCCACGTTCATCGGTCCGCCCAGCACGACCAGGCCGCGGTAGCGGTCGACGTTGGGCTCGAAGTCCGGCTGGCGTTCGAAATTGGCGAAGCGGATGCGGTGACCGCGGCGACGGATCAGCCGGTCGAGCGTGCCCAGCGGTTCGGCGGCGACGTGCTGGAAGACGAGCAGGCGGGGCATGGCGGACGACGGCCGGGACGGCAGGGAACGAACGCGACTATGCCAGTCCCGAGTGCGCTATGCGCGCGGCGCGGAGGCGATCAGCACGATGGCGAGGATGGCCAGCACGATCGCCAGGCGGTTCCAGCGGCTGGTCTTCTCACCGAACGCCAGCACGCCGACCAGCGTGCCCAGCACCACTACGCCAATGTTCATGGCGGCGAACACCACCGACGGGTTGTCCGGCAGCGCCTGGTGCGCCCTCACGTAGAAGACGATGTTGCCGAAGTTCAGCAGTCCCAGCAGCAGCCCTGCGCCGAGGTTACGCCACTGCAGGCGCGCCTGGCCGCGGACATGGCGCAGTACCTGCCAGCCCAGCATCAGCACGAAAGCGATGGTGAACGCCACCTGCAGCGCGGCGATGGACGAGGTGCCCGACAGCGCGATGCGCTTGAGCATCACGTCGACCAGCGCGAAGCCGACCCAGACCGTAAGCAGCAGCTTCCAGCCCGTGTGCGTGGTCGCAGCGGTGTCGCCGGAGGGCCGCATCACGATTCCGGCGACCGCGAGCAGGCCCAGTCCGAGCCCCGCAGCCCGCACCGGATCGGCGCGTTCGCCGAACAGGATGAAGGCCGCCAATAGCGACAGCAGCAGGGACAGGCGCTGCGCCACGTCGGTGCGCACGATGCCGGTGGCGCGCACCGAGGCACCCAGTACCAGGAACAACGACGGCAGGACGACCGCCAGCCCCAGCAGCGAGACCCACGGGGCGTCAGCGTGCGTCAGGCTGGCTAGCGAGGGTTGCAGCAGCCACGCGCACAGGCTGGCCGCTGCCAGGTAGTTCCACGTCACCAGTTGCGCGACGTCCAGCCTCGCGCGCGGTGCCAGCTTGAGCAGCACCGAGACCAGCACGCTGCACAGCGCGCTGAACAGGATCAGGTGCATCGAGCGCGATCAGCGCGGCTTGAACGGCTTGCGCGGTCCGGTGCCTCGTGGGCGATCACCCTGGGGTCGTGGGCCACGCGGCGGCCGGCGGTCATCGTCGAAACGGCGCGGTTCCGAATGGCGACCGTGCGGACGCTGACCATGGCCACTTTCCGTGGGGCGGCTGATGCGCAACTGCTGGCCGGCCACGCGCACGCGCTTGAGGTGATCCATGACCTCGCGCGGCATGCCTTCGGGCAGATCGATGAGGCTGTGGTCGTCGCGAATGTCGATGCGGCCGATGTAGCGGCTTTCCAGCTCGGCCTCGTTGGCGATGGCGCCGACGATGTTGCCCGGCTTCACGCCGTGCACGTGGCCGACCTCGATGCGGAACGTCTCCATGCCGACTTCGGGCGTGCGCGCATCGCGTGGCTCCCGCGGCTCGCGGTGTTCGTGGCGAGGCGCCGGCGCGTCGTCGTCGAACATCGATTCGGCGGCGTTGAACGAGCGCTCGCTCTGCGGGCGCTCGGCGCGCTGCTCGAACTGCGGCCGCTCGATGGCCGGGCGCTCGTAGCGCTCGGTCGGCGCCTCGCTGCGTTGCGGGCGCTCGTATCGATCCGTCCGTTCCTGACGGGGCTCGTGTCGCGGCTCGCGCGGCGCACGCGGTCCGCTGTCGCGTTCGAAACGCGAATCGCGGTTCGAATCGCGGTTGAACCGGGAATCGCGCCCCTGCTCGCGCGGGCCGCGCTGTTCGAAGCCGGCCTGCGCGTGCGGGCGCAGCTTCTCCGCGGTGACATCCAGCAGCAGCGGCATGTCGCCCTGCACGAGCTTGGCCAGCGCGGCCGCGATCTCCACCGCCGGCACGTCCTGCTCGCGCTCGTAGCGCTCGACCAGGTCGCGGAACTGGGCCAGGTCGTCGCTCTCCAGCGCGCTGGTGATGCGGCCGAGGAAGCGGTTCACGCGTTGCTCGTTCACCGTCTCGATGGTCGGCAGCGCCATCGGCTCGATCGGCTGGCGCGTGGCGCGCTCGATCGCGCGCAGCATGCCGCGCTCGCGTGGCGTCACGAACAGGATCGCCTCGCCCTTGCGACCGGCACGGCCCGTGCGGCCGATGCGGTGCACGTAGCTTTCGGTGTCGTACGGAATGTCGTAGTTCAGCACGTGGCTGATGCGTTCCACGTCCAGGCCGCGGGCGGCGACGTCGGTGGCGACCAGCACGTCGATCTTCCCGTCCTTGAGGTTCTGGATGGTCTTCTCGCGCTGCGCCTGCTGCACGTCGCCGTTGATGGCCGCCGCCGCGATGCCGCGCGCGGCGAGCTTGTCGGCCAGTTCCTCGGTGGACTGCTTTGTGCGGGCGAACACGATCATCGCGTCGAACGGCTCGGCCTCGAGGATGCGCGTGATGGCGTCCAGCTTGTGCACGCCGCTCACCGCCCAGTAGCGCTGGCGGATGTTGGCGGCGGTGGTCGTCTTCGCCTTGATCGAGATCTCGACCGGGTCCTTCAGGTAGGTCTGCGCGATGCGCCGGATCGGCGGCGGCATGGTGGCCGAGAACAGCGCCACCTGGCGGGTCTCGGGCGTCTTCTTCAGCACCGACTCGACGTCGTCGATGAAGCCCATGCGCAGCATTTCGTCGGCTTCGTCCAGTACCAGGCAACGCAGCTCGGACAGATCGAGCGAGCCGCGTTCCAGATGGTCGATCACGCGGCCGGGCGTGCCCACCACCACCTGCACGCCGCGCTTGAGCGCCTGCAACTGCGGGTAGTAGCTCTGGCCGCCGTAGATCGGCAGCACGTGGAAATCGGGCAGGTGGTGCGCGTACTTCTGGAACGCCTCGGCCACCTGGATCGCCAGTTCACGCGTCGGTGCCAGCACCAACGCCTGCGGCTTGCGCCGGTCGGGTTCGATCTGCGCGAGGATCGGCAGCGCGAACGCCGCGGTCTTGCCGGTGCCGGTCTGCGCCTGGCCGAGCACGTCGCGGCCCTCCAGCAGCGGCGGAATGGTCGCGGCCTGGATGGGCGAGGGCGACTCGTATCCGACGTCGGCCAGGGCACGCAGCAGCGGCTCGGGCAGTTTGAGGTCGGTGAATTTCAGGGACGGGGCATCGTTCGAGCTGGGGTCGGCGCTCATGGGGAAGGGCTCGGCAGCGCCGGCAGACGCCGGTCGGAAGACTGAATAGTGTAACCGAGGGGGGTGTGGGGGCCGTGTAATGCCGTGTGAGCGGGTGGGGCCGCGCGCACCAGCGCACGCTCCGAACTGAGTATGAGTCGCGCGCTTGGTGCCTTTGCTGCTCGCCCGTCATCCCATCGCCCCGGCAAGCCAGGCTTCCATCTTGTCGTTGCTTTTGCTCGTCATCCCCGCGAAGGCGGGGATCCAGGGACGTTTCACGCTTCCCGGTCGCCTGTGAGAAGCGGAACAGCCAAAGTATCCGTCCGTCATCCCGGCGGGAGCCGGGATCCATCTGCTGTTGTTCTTGATCGTCATCCCCGCGAAGGCGGGAATCCAGGGACTTTTTACCGGTCGCCTGTGAGAAGCGGAAGAGCCAGAGCTCCCGTCCGTCTAAAGCCGGCCGGGTCACTTTTCTTTGCTGACCCAAAGTCCGACTGGATTCCCTTCGGTCAACGTAACCAAAAGAAACGGTCTTCCCCGACACAGCAATCCACCATCGGAAAAAGAGTCGGGGTCCCGCAAATCGGTGCGGCCTACGGCCACGTGGCCCGCTTGCAGCGCGGGCGTTCGGGCGATGCGCGAGCCAGTGGCTCGCAAACACGCATCGCCCTCACTCCCTGCCTCCTTGCTAGTGCCGCACATCCATGTGCGGCGTCCTCCGGTCTAGCAACAGAGTTGGCTGCTCTGCAGCAAAGATGAAGCGAACCGGCCGGCTTTAGACGGACGGAAGCTGTGGCTGCTGCTCGTGACAGGACAACGGCAAAGCGTGAAACGCCCCTGGATTCCCGCCTTTGCGGAAATGACGATCAAGAACAACAACAGATGGATCCCGGCTTCCGCCGGGATGAAGGGCAAAGGTTGAGAGCACTTGAGCGTCATGCCCCTGCCGTGCGCCAACCGCCTTACCGCGACGCCACCTCGACGCGCTGGTCCTTCTCCACGCGCCCATCCTTCATCACGAACTCGACGCGCTTGAGCACGGTCACGTCGCTCAGCGGATCGCCACTCACCGCGATCAGGTCCGCACGCTTGCCCGGTTCCAGCGTGCCCACCTGGTCGGCCAGGCCGAGCAGGTCGGCGGCGTTGACGGTAGCGGCCTGGATGGCGGTGGCCGGTGTCATGCCATGGGCGACCATCAGTTCGAACTCGTCGGCGTTGCGGCCGTGCAGGCTGACGCCCGCATCGGTGCCGAAGGCGATCTTCACGCCGGCCGGTATCGCGCGCTCCAGCGCCTTGCCGGTGATGCCGATGCGCCATTCGATCTTCTCGCGCACCTCGCCGGTATAGGCGTCGGGATTCTTCGCCAGGCGCTCCTTGTAGCCGTTCACCGTCGACAGCGTCGGCACGTAATAGGCGCCGGTCTGTCGCAGCAGCTTGAGGTCGGCGTCGTCCATCATCGTGCCGTGCTCGATCGAATCGGCACCCGCGCGCAACGCCAGCGCGATACCGTCGGCGCCGTGCGCGTGCACGGCCACCTTCTTCCTGTACAGGTGCGCGGTCTCGACGATGGCCCGGGCCTCGTCGTCGAACATCTGCTGCCCCAGGCCGGCACCGATGCGGCTGTTCACGCCGCCGGTGGTGGCGATCTTGATCACGTCGACGCCGCGCGCCACCTGCCGACGCACGGCCTTGCGGCACGCTTCGGCGCCGTCGCAGGTGTTGCCGTGCACGTCCAGCGCGGCATGCAGTTCGTCGCGAAAACCCAGCGTGGGGTCCATGTGGCCGGCGGTGGTGGAGATGGACGTGCCCGCGTCCACGATGCGCGGGCCGGGCAGCTTGCCGGCGGCGACCGCGTCGCGCAGCGCCAGCGTCACGCCGTCCTCGTCTCCGAGGTTGCGCACCGTGGTGAAACCGGCGTGCAGCGTCTTGCGCGCGTTCACGGCCGCCTCGTAGGCATGATCGGCCACACCCTTCGAGATGCCTTCCAGCTGGCCTTCCACGCCGGCCTTGTCCGACGTCAGGTGCACGTGGCTGTCGATCAGGCCGGGCAGGACGAAGCGGTCGCGCAGGTCGATGACCGGGGCGCCGGCCGCATTGGGCAGCGCTTCGGCGGCTACGAAGCCCTCGCGCACCGCTTCGATGCGCCCACCACACACCAGCAGCGTGCTCGCGCCACGGGCGGCCTGGCCGGGACGGTCGAGCAGGCGACCGGCATGGATCACGCTGCAGCGTGCGGCGGATTCGGCTGCGGCGACCAGTCCGGGCGTGAGCAGCGCCAGCAGCAGCGCAGGCGTGGTCCAGGTCGAAAGGTGCGTGCGGCGTGCGGTCATGCGGTTCCCCTATGCGAACGTTGGCCCCGCAGCATACGGGCTGACGGATCGGCGCGACTGCGACCGCCGAGTCATATCGGCTTCACGCGCTTGTCCAGTGCGCTGGCGCCACCATCTGTGGAAGACATCCCGTAGCAACGCCAGGTGGTCGCGCAGTTCCATGCTGAACCCGCATTTCGATAACACCTTCATCCGCGATCTTCCCGGCGATCCCGAAACCGGCCCCGGCGTGCGCCAGGTCCACGGCGCCGCGTGGTCGCAGGTGGATCCCACGCCAGTCACCGCTCCGCGCTTGCTGGCCTATTCGCCGGAAATGGCGGAAAGGCTCGGCTTCGGGGAGGCGGACATCGCGTCGCCGGAGTTCGCGCGCGTGTTCGGCGGCAATGGCCTGCTGCCCGGCATGCAGCCCTTTGCCGCCAATTACGGGGGACACCAGTTCGGCCAGTGGGCCGGCCAGCTCGGCGACGGGCGCGCGATCACGCTGGGCGAGATGATCAACGCCGCGGGCGAGCGCTGGGAACTGCAGCTGAAGGGCGCGGGCCCGACGCCGTATTCGCGCAGCGCCGACGGCCGCGCGGTGTTGCGTTCCTCGATCCGCGAATTCCTGTGCAGCGAGGCCATGCACCATCTGGGCGTGCCGACCACCCGCGCGCTGAGCCTGGTCGGCACCGGCGAATGGATCGAGCGCGACATGTTCTACGACGGCCATCCGCAGATGGAACCGGGCGCCGTGGTCTGCCGCGTGGCGCCGTCGTTCATCCGCTTCGGCAACTTCGAGCTGCCGGCCTCGCGCAACGACACCGAGCTGCTGCGCCAGCTGGTGGATTTCTGCATCCGGCGCGATTTCCCCGAGCTTCGCGGACGCGCGCGCGGGCAGGAACTTTACGCGGACTGGTTCGCGACGGTGTGCGAACGCACCGCGGTGATGGTGGCGCACTGGATCCGCGTGGGCTTTGTGCATGGCGTGATGAACACCGACAACATGTCCATCCTCGGGCTCACCATCGACTACGGCCCGTATGGCTGGATCGACAACTTCGATCCCGGCTGGACGCCCAATACCACCGACCGCTACCAGCGGCGTTACCGCTTCGGCCAGCAGCCGCAGGTGGCGTACTGGAATCTCGGCCGCCTGGCTGGTGCGCTGTCGTTGCTGTTCGACGGCGTGGAGCCGTTGCAGGACGGGCTGCGCCGTTTCGTGTCCAGCTACATGGAGGCCGATCGCGACAGCACCGCGCGCAAGCTGGGCCTGGAAGACTGGCGCGAGGGCGACACCGAACTGATGCAGCAGCTGCAGGACCTGATGACCGAAGGCGAGATCGACATGACGCTGTTCTTCCGCGGCCTGGCGGACATCGACCCGAAGACGCCGGATCTGGCACCGGTGGACGAGGCGTTCTACGACGCGGAGAAGCGCGCCGCGGTGGGACCTGCATTGCGCGAATGGCTGTCGCGCTATGCCGCCCGCCTGTCGACGCAGGAGCTGCCGGAGAATGCGCGCCGTGCGCGCATGAACGCCGCCAACCCGCGTTTCGTGCTGCGCAACTATCTTGCCCAGCAGGCGATCGACCGCGCCACGGCGGGCGACATCGGCGGCGTCACCGAACTGCTTGAAGTGATGCGCCATCCATACGACGAGCAGCCCGGCCGCGAGGAATACGCGCGTCGCCGCCCCGACTGGGCACGCGAACGTGCCGGCTGCTCGATGCTGTCCTGCAGTTCCTGAGCGGCATCGCGCTCAGGGTCGAACGAACGCGTCCGGCCAGCGTTCCAGGATCGACGGGTCGACACCGACGCGACGGCACGCGCGCGGTGCGACACCGTCGTTGAGCGCGACGCGGAACAGCGGCGCCATCGTGCGCAGGACGCCTGCGGACAGTGCCGCCTGGCGCCGCTGCCAGGGCGTGTAGTGCAGGCGCTGCAGCGCCCACGGTGGCAATAGCGCGGAACCCGCGCCGAGGAACAGTTCGCGCGACAGTCCGGCCATCGGCACCGGCAGGCGGATGCGCGCCAGCACGTCCAGCACCTCGCGCGAGCGCTCGTCGAAGCGCAAATGCTGCTGCATCCGGTCGAAGTACTCACGCACGGCCGACTCGGTCGCCGGCACATCCCGCGCGCCCAGGGCTTCGGCGACCCGCCGCGCTTCGTCGTAATACGCATCCGCGGCGCCGTCGGGCAGCCGCAGCGGCGAGTAACGACGGAATCCCTCCAGGAAGCCGTAGCTCTCCGTCACGTGCACCCAGGTCAGCAGCTCCGGATCGTCGGCGCGGTAGGCACAACCATCGGGCGTGGTGCCTCGCACCTGTCCGTGGATGGCGGCGACCCGGTCGATCAGCCGCATCGCTTCGCCGCGCGATGCGTACGTCGTGCCGGCGACGAAGTTGGTGGTGCGGCGCAGACGGCCGACCAGGTCGGTGCGGAAGTTGGAGTGGTCCCACACACCCGCCAGCGCCATCGGATGCAGAGTCTGCAGCATCAGCGCGCACAGCCCGCCCGAGAGCATGCCGGGGAAGTCGGAATGGATCCGCCACGTCACGCTGAGCGGACCGAACAGCCCGGGGTCTCCCGCCGGATGGTCGTAGTCGATGCCGCTCTGGCCGCGCGGAAACGCGGACAGGACCCAGTGGCGGATGCGCCCGGCGGCGGCGGTGAGAAGGCGCGACAACGGCATGGGCGGATGATCCCACGGCGGTCCGCTCGGGTCCGTTCATGCGCCGCGCGAGCTCAAGCAGCGCCGGGCCGGTGGTCGCGGCAGGTAAGATGCGCGCATGCCCCTGATTACCCTGAACAACGTCGACTACGGCGTCGGCGGCCCCTTGCTGCTGGACGACGTGGTCCTGTCCGTCGAACCCGGCGAACGCATCGCCCTGATCGGCCGCAATGGCGCCGGCAAGTCCACGCTGATGCGCCTGATCGCCGGCGAAATCCAGCCCGACGACGGCGAGATCCGCCGCGAGGGCGGCGTGCGCGTCGCGCGGCTGGAGCAGGAAGTCCCGGCCGGTGCGGAAGGCGACGTCTGGGACGTGGTCGCCGGCGGCCTGGGCGAGCTCGGTGCGTGGCTCGCGCAGTACCACCATCTCAGCCACGCCGAACACGTGGATACCGACGCGCTGGCGAAGGTGCAGCAGAAGATCGAGGACGCGCAGGGCTGGTCGCTGGACCAGCGCGTGACCGAGACGCTGCAACGCCTGGAGCTGGACGGCGACGCACTGTTCGCGCGCCTGTCCGGCGGCATGAAGCGCCGCGTGCTGCTGGCGCGTGCACTGGTGTCATCGCCCGACGTGTTGCTGCTGGACGAGCCGACCAACCATCTGGACATCGAGGCCATCGACTGGCTGGAAGGCTTCCTCAAGGGCTGGCAGGGCGCGCTGGTGTTCGTCACCCACGATCGCCGATTCCTGCGCGCGTTGGCCACGCGCATCGTCGAGATCGACCGCGGCCAGGTGACCAGCTGGCCCGGCGACTGGAACAACTACCTGCGCCGTCGCGAGGAACGCCTCAACGCCGAGGCCCAGGAGAACGCGCGCTTCGACAAGCTGCTGGCCCAGGAAGAAGTGTGGATCCGCCAAGGCATCAAGGCACGCCGTACCCGCGATGAAGGCCGCGTTCGCCGGCTCAAGCAGATGCGCACGGAACGCTCGCAGCGTCGCGACCTGCAGGGCAACGTGAAGATGGACTTCGCGCAGTCCGAATCCTCGGGCAAGAAGGTCGTGGAAGCGAAGGACGTGAACTTCGCCTACGGCAACCGCGTGCTGGTGCGTGATTTCTCCACGACCATCTTCCGCGGCGACCGCATCGGCCTGATCGGCCCCAACGGCAGCGGCAAGACCACGCTGATCAAGCTGTTGCTGGGCGAACTGAAGCCCGATTCGGGCGAGGTGCGCCTGGGCAGCAACCTGCAGGTCGCGTACTTCGACCAGTACCGCGCCACGCTGCGCGAGGACTGGAACGCGCTGGAGAACGTCGCCGAAGGCCGCGAGTTCGTCGAGGTGGGCGGCAAGTCCAAGCACGTGATCGGCTACCTGCAGGATTTCCTGTTCACGCCCGAGCGTGCCCGCGCGCCGATCACGCGCCTGTCCGGCGGTGAGCGCAACCGCCTGCTGCTGGCCAAGCTGTTCGCGCAGCCGTCCAACCTGCTGGTGATGGACGAACCCACCAACGACCTCGACGTCGAGACGCTGGAACTGCTGGAAGAACTGCTGGGCGACTATCCCGGCACGTTGCTGCTGGTCAGCCACGATCGCGAGTTTCTCGACAACGTCGTCACGTCCACCCTGGTCATGCAGGACGATGGCCGTACGGGCACGGGCAGCATCGGCGAATACGTGGGCGGGTACAGCGACTGGTTGCGCCAGCGATCGGTTCCGAACGTTGCGGAGGCAGCGGCTACCCGGTCTGCCGCCGCAGCACCGTCACAGCCTGCGGCGTCCGCACCGGCCGCGGCGAAGAAGAAGCTCAGCTACAAGGACGAGCGCGAACTGGAGCAACTGCCGGCCCGGATCGAATCGCTCGAGACGCGTGTGGCCGAACTGACCGGGCAGATGAACGACCCGGCGTTCTTCCAGCGCGATCATGCGGCCATCACCGCGCACAACGCGGAACTGGCGAAGGTGCAGGCGGAGCTGGACGTCGCGTATGAGAGGTGGAATGAGCTGGAGGGGTGATGTCCTCCGCCACTCTCCTTCCTGCACGCTTGATGTGTGTGGCAGATGGATTCCCGCTTCGCGGGAATGACGACCTCAGGAACGACGGCATGAAGTGACCGCGGTGCGATCCGTGGGGCATCGCCCGCAAGGCCGGATCGATTTGCCGTGGCTCTTGATCGTCATCCCCGCGAAGGCGGGGATCCAGGGACTTTCTGCTTCGTCAGTCATGTGCGCGGCAGCACGCCGTCCCGTAATCAGCCCGCGCCCCGAAAACGCAACGCCGACAACCCGGCCAGCCAGCCGCCTCAACCTGTACAGGCCTTCAATCGACCTTGACTCCGGATTTGGATGATGGAGTTACATCGTCCGCAACGGAGCCAGCGACTTGGCGACCCGCAAACCGCCCAAGGCACCTGCCAAACGCGTGCGCAAGAAGCGCGTGGTGGTCGTGCGCGAAGGCGAGGCGCCGGAGCCGGTCGATGACAGCCTCGCAGCGCTGAGGGCAGCGGCCGCGGGCTGCAAGCGGTGTCCGCTTTGGAAGCCGGCCACGCAGACGGTGTTTGGTGAAGGGCCGGATGACGCGCGCGTGCTGTTCGTCGGCGAGCAACCCGGCGATGCGGAGGACCTGAGCGGCCGGCCGTTCGTGGGGCCGGCGGGCAAGCTGTTCGACCGTGCGCTGGCCGAACTCGGTCTGGACCGCGCGCGCTTCTACGTCACCAATGCGGTGAAGCACTTCAAGTTCGAGCGGCGTGGCAAGGTGCGGCTGCACCGCAGTCCCGATCCGTCCGAGCGCGCCGCGTGCCGCATCTGGTTCGAACGCGAGCTGGCCACCGTGCGGCCGGACATCATCGTCTGCCTGGGCGCCATTGCCGCCAAGGCGGTGTTCGGCAGCAAGTTCCGGCTGATGGAACAGCGTGGAACGTGGCAGACGCTGGCCAACGGCGCGCGTGCGTTCGCCACCGTGCATCCGTCGTATGTGCTGCGACAGCGCGGGGACGACGCGCGCCACGAGGCGTACGACAACTTCGTCGACGACCTGTCGCTGCTGCGGAACGTGCGCCTGAAATGAGCCCGCGCAAGTCGCCAACGCAGGGAAGCGTCCGCATCGGCATTTCCGGCTGGCGGTACGCGCCGTGGCGCGGCGTGTTCTATCCGGGCGATCTGCCGCAGCGCCGCGAACTGGAATATGCGTCGCGATGCTTTTCCAGCATCGAGATCAACGGGACGTTCTATTCGCTGCAGCGTCCGGAGAGTTTCCGCCAGTGGCATGACGAGACGCCCGACGACTTCGTCTTCGCGATCAAGGGCAGCCGCTATCTCACGCACCTGCGCCGGCTGCGTGACGTTGACACGCCACTGGCGTCGTTCTTTGCGTCGGGGCTGCTGGCGCTGGGGTCCAAACTGGGTCCGATCCTGTGGCAGCTCCCGCCCAGCTTCCGTTTCGACCCCGAGCGCCTGCGTGCGTTCTTCGAACTCTTGCCGAAGGACACGGGGCAGGCGTTACGCCTGGCGCGGCGTCGCGACGTAGCGTTGATGAAGGGGCGCAGCGTGCTGTCGATCGACCGGGAGCGTCCCTTGCGGCACGCGCTGGAAGTGCGACACACCAGCTTCTGCGTGCCGGAATGCGCGCAACTGCTGCGCGAATACAACATCGCGCTGGTGGTGGCGGACACGGCCGGGCGGTGGCCGTTCGTGGGCGAGGTGACCGCGGACTTCCTGTACCTGCGCCTGCACGGGGACGAGGAGCTGTACGCCAGCGGCTACGACGACGAGGCGCTGGACAACTGGGCCAGGCGCATCGCGACCTGGCGCCGCGGCGGCCAGCCCCGCGACATGCCCCGCATCGACAAGGGCGCGCCCGAGCGCGTCCCCCGCGACGTGTACTGCTACTTCGACAACGACGCGAAGGTGCGGGCGCCATTCGATGCGCAGGGCCTGGAGAAGCGGGTAGGCGGATGAGGCCAGGCGCCCCGGGGCAAGCCGCTGCCGCTTTCCCGCACACGACGTCGCGGTCCGCGCGACCGGCCTGCGGCATAATCGACGCATGCCTGACCGTGATGCCGATCCGCTGATCGTCGCGATTTCCTCGCGCACCCTGTTCGACATGGAGGACAGCCACACGCTGTTCGAGCGGGAGGGCATCGACGCCTATGCCGATTTCCAGCGGGAACACGAGGACGACGTGCTCGTTCCGGGCGTCGCCTTTCCACTAGTACGCAAGCTGCTGGCGCTCAACGAGGGTGCGCCGCCGGAGGCGCCGCGGGTCGAGGTGATCCTGATCTCGCGCAACTCCGCCGACAGCGGGCTGCGGATCTTCAATTCCATCGCGCACCACGGCCTGGCGATCAGGCGCGCGGCCTTCAGCAACGGCGCGCCGCCGTTTCCGTACATCCGGCCCTTCGGCGCGGACCTGTTCCTGTCGGCCAATGCCGAGGACGTGCGCAACGCACTGGCGGCCGGCGTGGCCGCGGCGACGCTGCTGCCGGCGCGTGCGCCACAGCAGCGCCATGACCAGCTGCGCATCGCGTTCGACGGCGATGCGGTGATCTTCGACGACGAAGGCGAGCGCGTCTCGCGCGAAGGCGGACTGGCTGCCTTCACCGAGCACGAGCGCAGTCATGCGGGCGAGCCGCTGTCGGGTGGCCCGTTCCGTGGATTCCTCGACGCGCTGCATCGCCTGCAGCAGGCGTTCCCCACCGGCCAGGCGTCGCCGATCCGCACCGCGCTGGTGACGGCGCGCTCGATTCCGGCGCACGAGCGCGTGATCCGCACGCTGCGCGACTGGGACATCCGCCTAGACGAGGCGCTGTTCCTGGGTGGCCGCGCCAAGGGGCCGTTCCTGGAGGCCTTTGGCGCGGACATTTTCTTCGACGATTCCGAGCACAACATCCTCTCGGCCCGCGACCACGTCGCCGCGGGCCACGTCCCGCACGGCATCGCCAACCGCTAACGGGTCGCACGCGCCTTCCGGCGAGTGCTCAATCGTGATCGTGCCGCCCGAGCTGGCTGCGGATTTCGCCGCCCGGCCACAGCGTGCTGTGCACGTTGGCGTAGGCGACGCCTTCGCGCAGGGCTTCGAGCAAGGCGTCGAACTCGCCGGCGGCCACGCCCTGGGCGCTGGGTCCGATCACGTCCGCCGCGGTGATCACGCCGGTGATGCGTGCAGGCGGAGCGGGGCAGTTCTGCGTGCCCGCCGGCCCGTTGCCGAGGTTGGTGCACAGGAACGCGGCGATACCGCCGTTCACTCCGGCCTGGCCGATGTGGATGTGCGCCTGGGTGACGCTGCCTTCCAGGTCGGCGTAGGCCAGCTCGTACCAGATCGCGCCGCCATCCTTGCTGATGCGCGCACGGAAGCTGCCGCGTCCGTCGGTGATGATGGCCGGTACCTCTTCGCTGCCTTCCAGCACCGCCCGGATGTGGCGGTCCTCGGCCTGCGCCTGCGGAAGGACGGCAGCGGCAGCCGGCAGGAGCACGGCCGCGGCAAGCATGGCGATGCGGGTCATGGTGTCCACCTCGCGTCATGGCGCCGGTTGCGCCGAACGGACGGTGGACCCGCCCCGGTTAGGCAGCGGTGAAGCGGTGCGGAAAACGACGTGGCTGGCGACGGACGGTCAGTGCTCGATGCCGACCAGCGCGTCCAGCGGCAACCGCACTTCGGTGAGCTTCCATTCCAGCCCGTTCCGGCGCAGCACGAACACCACCGGGTCCCCATCGGCGGTGTTCACCGTGGCGGTGAAGCGCGACGTCGATTCGAAGCGGTAGCGGGCGTCGCGCAGCGGATCCGGCGGTGGCTGGTGCGCGTACGAGTCACCTTCGACCGAGCCGTTCCCGGAAATGCGATGCAGCAGTCCGCGGCCCTGCAGCACCGCACCGATGCCCGCGGGCGTGGCCAGTGCATCGACCACGCCGCCCGCCGCGCTGCTGGCCAGCCCCAGCGCGAACGCGCCCAGCGGATTGTTGCGCGCGTCGATGCCGGCATTGCGGGCCAGCGCATCCTCGACCTGCGCGCGCAGGCTGCTGCGTACCGCGGGGAAGTCCACGTGTTCCTGCAGCGCGGCCGCGTCCTCGGTGGCGATGGCCTCGCGGATGGCGTTGATGGTCAGGAACGGTCCCGCGGCGATCCAGCCCGCCAGCGCGAGCAGCACCACCACGACCAGCGCGATCCACTTCTTCATGCGTGCCTGCCCGTTTGAGTCCGCGCAGAAGCATAGAGGCCGCGGCGCGAGCGTGGATGAAGGGCGGCGCTCAGCCTTCGACCGGCGCCGTCCGGCGCACGCGCGCCAGCACCACGTGCGCCGCCAGGGCGACGCAGGCGATGGCCGCACCGGCGAGGAACGCCCAGCGACCGGCACCGAGTTGCCATGCCACGGCCGCCACGCCGGCACCGGCCACGCCGCCGATGCCGCCGCTGAAGCCATACAGCAATCCCTGTGCGGCCGCCATGTCGCGCCGCTGCGGGAACAGCTCGGCCATGCGCCGCATGCAGCCGGCGTGGAAGGCGGCGAAGCTGAGTGCGTGGCCCATCTGCGCCAGCGCCATCCAGGCGAACGAAGCGCCGAACAGCGCCACCATCAGCCAGCGCGCGACGGTGGCGACCAGGCACGCCGTCATCAGGCGATGCGCGCCATAGCGCTGCACCAGGCGTGGCGCCAGCGAGAACATCACGATCTCGCACAGCACGCCGATCGCCCACAGCACGCCCACCGCAAAGCCGTCGTGCCCCTGCGCCTGCAGGTGCAGCGTGTAGAACACGTAGAACGGCCCGAACCCGAGCTGCATCAGCAGCGCGGTGACCAGCAGATGCCGCACGCCCGGTCGGCGCCACAGGTCGCCGCGTCGCGTGATCTCCGCCGCCGGTTGCGGCGCAGGCCGGTCGCCGCGATGCAGCCAGGCCGCGCCCACCGTGAGCGCCAGCCAGGGCAGCGTGAGCCATACGAATGCATCGTTGCCCAGCCGGTCCAGCAGCCAGCCGTAGGTGCCCGCCACGATCAGGAAGCCGACCGAGCCCCACATGCGGATGCGTCCGTAGTCGTGGTTGCGCGGTCCCAGCGCGGAGAGCGTCATCGCCTCGAATTGCGGCATCACCGCGTTGAAGAACACGCCGAACCAGGCCATGGTCACGAACAGCATCACGCCGTGGTCGAAACCGCCGAATGCGGCAAAGCCCAGCAATGCCAGTGCGCATCCGGCCACCAGCCAGCGCCCGGGCGCGGGGCTGCGAGCGCTCAGGCGCGCCCAGGTCGGCGGCGCGACGATGCGACCGCCGTACCACAACGCCAGCATCGCGCCCACGACGTAACCGCCGTGACCGTTGCCCGCGACCCAGCGGCCGATGTATGGCGTGTACGCGCCCAGCGCGCCGTAGTAACCCAGATAGAACAACGCATAGCGGCGGAAATCGGCGGGAGACACTGCGTGGGTCCGGGCGGGGAGTGCGGATTATGCGGGCGCGGCATGCCGCATGGCGGTGGCGGATGGCGCGCAAATCCGCGACGATCGGGCGCGCCGTCGCCGCCGAGCATCCGCGGGCCCGCGGCGCAAGCTGCACTGCACATCGCATCGGGGCGGGCGATGGCTCACCATGTGCGGCCCAATCCGCCCGCTCCACACGAGGCTCTCATGCAGACATGGCTCCGGCGCAAGAACATCGATCAGGTCACCGTGCATGAGGAAGGGCGGCGGCTGGTGCCCACCCTCGGCTGGCCGCACCTGGTCGCGTTGGGCATCGGCGCCATCGTCGGCACGGGCATCTACACGCTGATCGGCGTGGGCGCGGACAAGGCCGGCCCGGCCGTGTTGCTGTCCTTCATCGTCGCCGGCGTGGTCTGCGCCTGCGCGGCGCTGGCGTATGCCGAGATGTCCACGATGATGCCGGCCGCCGGCAGCGCCTACACCTACAGCTACACCGTGCTGGGCGAGGCGATTGCGTGGGTGGTCGGCTGGAGCCTGATCCTGGAGTACTCGCTGGTGGTCAGCACCGTGGCGGTGGGCTGGTCCGGCTACTTCGTCGGCTTCCTGGAATGGGTGCACACGCAGACAGGATGGAACGTGATGCTGCCCACGGCACTGGCGGCCGGTCCGCACGCGGGCGGCGTGATCAACCTGCCGGCCATCGTCATCACCTTCCTCGTTGCGGGCCTGCTGATCGCCGGCACGCGCGAAAGCGCCACGCTCAACGCGGTGCTGGTGGTGTTCAAGCTGATCGCGCTGGGCGTATTCATCGCTGTTGCGCTGCCGGCGTTCGACAGCGCCAACCTGACTCCGTTCATGCCGTATGGCTTCCCCAAGACGGTCGATGCCGGAGGCGTCGAGCGCGGCGTGATGGCGGCGGCGGCGATCATCTTCTTCGCGTTCTACGGATTCGATGCCATCTCCACCGCGGCCGAAGAAACCAAGAACCCGGGCCGCGACCTTTCGATCGGCATCGTCGGCTCGATGATCGGCTGCACGCTGATCTACGTGCTGGTGGCGCTGGCCGCGGTGGGCGCGATGAGCTTCACCGTGTTCGGCAAGAGCGCCGAGCCTCTGGCACTGATCATGCGCGAGCTGGGCCACGGCACGGCGGCGCTGGTCATCGGCGTGGTCGCGGTCATCGCCCTGCCGACCGTGCTGCTGGCGTTCTTCTACGGACAGAGCCGCATCTTCTTCGTGATGTCGCGCGACGGCCTGCTGCCGCGCGGCCTGTCGAAGGTCAACCCGCGCACCGGCACGCCCGTGGCGATCACCGTGTTCACCGCGGTGCTGGTGGCGGCCTTGGCCGGCGTGGCGCGTCTGGACGAGATCGCGGCGCTGGCCAATGCGGGCACGCTGGTGGCGTTCATCGCGGTAGCCGTGTGCCTGCTGGTGCTGCGCAAGCGCGACCCGGACCGCCCTCGCGTGTTCCGCGCGCCGGCGGCCTGGCTGGTCGGCCCGGTCGCGATCTTCGGCTGCATGTATCTGTTCTGGAGCCTGCCGCATAGTACGCAGAAGTGGTTCCTGGTCTGGAACGTCATCGGCATCGTCGTCTACGTGGTCTACAGCCGTGGCGCGAGCCTGCTGGGCAAGGGGCGGGCGGCCTGAGGGTTCGGTTCGGGCTCGGGAAAGGGCGCCGGAAGGCGCCTTTTCTTTGCTGGTCTTTTTTTGCCGTCATTCCCGCGAAGGCGGGAATCCATCCGTCCGCGTAGTCATGCGTTCCGGACGGCTTGCAGCGTCGGAAAAATGGATTCCCGCCTTCGCGGGAATGACGGCAGAGAGCGACTGCGCCGACAGACCTAGTTCGACAGCGCCGCACCCAACACGGCGCCTGCCTCTTCCTCGATCTTCAGGTCCGCCAGATCATCCGCACGGGTGCGGCCGCGATTGAGGATGGCGATGGGAAGCCCGGCGTCCGCCGCCATCCGTGCGAAACGGAAGCCGGAATACACCATCAACGACGAACCGACGACGAGCAGTGCATCGGAGTCGTGCAGTGCGGCGATGGCGGTCTGCGTGCGTTCACGCGGCACGTTCTCGCCGAAGAACACCACGTCGGGCTTGAGCATGCCGCCGCACCGTTCGCAGGCCGGTACGCGGAAACGCGAGAAGTCGTGGCCATCCAGGTCCGCGTCGCCGTCCGGCGCGGTGGCGGCGTCCAGGCCGGCCCAGTCGGGATTCAGATCCGCCAGGCGCTGCTGCAGGTCCACCCGCTCCGACTTCGCGCGGCAACCCAGGCACACCACGCCGTCCAGACGCCCGTGCAGGTCGATCACGCGCCGGCTGCCGGCGCGCTGATGCAGACCGTCGACGTTCTGGGTGAGCAGGGTCGACATGCGGCCAGTGGTTTCCCAGCCGGCGAGGGCGTGATGGACCGCGTTCGGCCGGGCCTCGGCGATCCTCGGCCAGCCCACGAAGCTGCGGGCCCAGTAGCGTGCATTCACGCGCGGATCGCCCGTGAAGGCCTGCCAGGTCACCGGTGGCGTGCGCTTCCACTGACCATCGGCATCGCGATAGTCGGGAATCCCGGAATTGGTGCTGCAGCCGGCGCCCGTCAGCACGAACACGCGTTGGCGATGCGCCAGCCACGTCTGCAGGCGCTCGGCGCCGGCTGGCTGAACGATGGAATCGGGTGCGGCGGACATGCCCCCATCATCTCATTCCGGGTCTGGCAGTCGCCGCGCCGCTGGCTGAACCCGTAAGCCGAACCCGTCTCAGGGCTTGAGATCACTTCCGGGCAGTATTCGCACATGGCCCTCGACGCCTTCCATCCCGCGGTCGCCGCCTGGTTCGCCAAGGCCTTCCCTGCGCCGACGCCCGCGCAGGTGCGGGCGTGGCCGGCCATCCGCAGCGGCCGCAACACGCTGGTCGCCGCGCCCACCGGCTCGGGCAAGACACTGACCGCGTTCATGACCGCCATCGACATGCTGGTGCGCCAGGGCCTGGCCAACGCAGGCGAGGGACTGTTCGGGGGCGAGGGTGCGGCGTTGCCCGACGAGACCTTCATGGTCTACGTCTCGCCGTTGAAAGCGTTGTCCAACGACATCCGCATCAACCTCGAGGCACCGCTGGCCGGCATCCGCGAGGAACTGGCCGCACTGGGCCTGCCCGACGTGGAGATCCGCACCGCGGTGCGCACCGGCGACACGCCGCAAGCCGAGCGCGCGCTCACCCGGCGCAAGCCGCCGCACATTCTGGTGACCACGCCGGAGTCGCTGTACGTGCTGCTGGGTTCCGAATCCGGCCGCGCCATGCTCTCCACCGTGCGCACGGTGATCGTCGACGAAATCCACGCCGTCGCCGCCAGCAAACGCGGCAGTCACCTGGCCCTGTCGCTGGAGCGCCTCGAGGCGCTGCATGGGCAGCGCCTCACGCGGGTCGGCCTGTCCGCCACGCAGAAGCCGATCGAGGAGGTCGCCCGTTACTTGGTGGGCACCGCAGCGGTGGCCGCGGACGGCACGCCGGATTGCGAGATCGTCGACATCGGCTACACGCGCCAGCGCGACCTGGCGCTGGAACTCCCGCCGACGCCGCTCAGCGCGGTGATGTCCACCGACCAGTGGGAACAGGTCTATACGCGGCTGACCGAACTGGTCGAGCAGCACCGCACCACGCTGGTGTTCGTCAACACGCGACGCATGGCCGAACGCGCCGCGCACAACCTCGCGCAGAAGCTGGGCAAGGAAGCGGTGGCCGCGCATCACGGCAGCCTGTCGAAGGAACTGCGCCTGGAGGCGGAACAGAAGCTCAAGCGCGGCGAACTGCGCGTGCTGGTGGCGACCGCCTCGCTGGAACTGGGCATCGACATCGGCGACGTGGACCTGGTGTGCCAGCTGGGTTCGCCGCGGTCGATCGCCGCGTTCCTGCAGCGCGTGGGCCGTTCGGGCCACATGGTGGGCGGCACGCCGAAGGGCCGGCTGTTTCCGCAGACGCGCGACGAACTGGTCGAATGCGCGGCACTGCTCGACAGCGTGCGTCGCGGCGAACTCGACGCGCTGGTCATGCCCGAAGCGCCGCTGGACGTGCTGTCGCAGCAGATCGTCGCCGAAGCCTCCTGCCAGGAGTGGGAAGAGGACGCGCTGTTCGACTGGGTGCGTCGCGCCTGGCCCTACGCGCAGCTCAAGCGCGAGGATTTCAACGCCATCGTGCGCATGCTGGCCGACGGCTTCACCACGCGCCGCGGCATCCGTGCCGGTTACCTGCATCGCGACGCGGTGAACCGCGTGGTGCGCGGACGCAAGGGTGGGCGCACCACGGCGCTGATGTCGGGCGGCACCATTCCCGATACCGCCGACTACTCGGTGGTGGTCGAGCCCGAATCCGTCTTCATCGGCACGGTCAACGAAGACTTCGCCGTCGAGAGCATGGCGGGAGACATCTTCCAGCTGGGCAACGCGAGCTACCGCATCCTGCGCGTCGAGCCAGGCAAGGTGCGCGTGGAAGACGCGCAGGGCGCGCCGCCGAGCATTCCGTTCTGGCTGGGCGAGGCGCCGGGCCGCACCGACGAACTCTCGCATTCCGTGTCGCGCCTGCGTGAGGAAGTGATGGCTCGCATCGAGCCGTCGCTTGAGCCTCTCTACGCTGTTGAGCCCCTCTCCCCCGGCGACCGGAGGGAGTGCAGGGCTGAGAGGGGTTGGGGTGAGGGTCGGGACCAAAGAAGCGATGAAGCGGCTGATGCCAGGTCTGTTAATTCGGGCATCCATCTCTCTTCGACGACCTCTCCCAGCTCTGCGCTCCCGCCGGTCGCCGCGGGAGAAGGGAGTCATGCAGTCGGTGATGGAAGCACCACCCACCTCGCCCATATCGAAGCAAGCGACGCGTTCCGCTGGCTCACCAACGACGTAGGCCTGAACGCCGAGGCAGCGCGCCAGATCATCGAATACCTCGCCGGCGCCGCCGCCGCGCTGGGCGCCATGCCCACGCAGAACACGCTGGTGCTGGAGCGCTTCTTCGACGATTCCGGTGGCACACAGCTGGTCATCCACACGCCGTATGGCAGCCGCATCAACCGTGCGTGGGGCCTGGCGCTGCGCAAGCGTTTCTGCCGCAAGTTCAACTTCGAACTGCAGGCCGCGGCGACGGAGGACGCGATCATCCTGTCGCTGTCCACCGCGCACAGCTTCCCGCTGGACGAGGTCGCGCGTTACCTGCACTCGTCGTCGGCCGAGCACGTGCTGATCCAGGCGTTGCTGGACGCGCCGTTGTTCGGCGTGCGCTGGCGCTGGGCGGCCACCACAGCGCTGGCGCTGCCGCGCTTCGTCGGCGGCAAGAAGGTGCCACCGCAACTGCAGCGCATGAAGTCCGAGGACCTGCTCGCCACGGTCTTCCCCGACCAGGTGGCCTGCGCCGAGAACCTGGTGGGCGAACGCGAAGTGCCGGACCACCCGCTGGTCGCGCAGACGCTGCACGACTGCCTGCACGAGGCCATGGACATCGATGGCTGGCTGGACGTGCTGCGCGCGATGGAATCCGGCGACGTGCAGATCGTCGCACGCGACCTCAGTGCGCCGTCGCCGTTCGCGGCGGAGGTGCTCAACGCCCGGCCGTATGCATTCCTGGACGACGCACCGCTCGAGGAGCGCCGCACGCAGGCCGTGCAGACGCGGCGCTACACCGACGCGCGCAGCCCCGACGACCTGGGGCGGCTCGACGCCGATGCCATCGACGCGGTGCGCGAGGAATGCTGGCCGCAGGTGCGCAGTGCCGACGAGATGCACGAAGCGCTGATGGGGCTGGGCGTCGTCACCGCGCGCGAAGTACGCGAAAACGGTTGGGCCGACTGGCTGCAGCGTCTGGTGAAGGCCCATCGCGCCACGAAGCTCGAACCGGCCGTCGCCGACCGGCCGGTCGCGGCGCTGCGCAATCCCGACGGCCACGGCCTGTGGGTCGCGGCCGAACGCCTGCCGCAGCTGCAGGCAATCTACGCTGACGCGCCACTGCATCCGCCCATCGAGGCGCCGGCCGAATACGCCGCGCAGCCATGGGGTCGCGAGGACGCGCTGGTCGAGTTGTTGCGTTCACGCCTGACCGGTCTCGGGCCGACGCCGGCGCAGGTGATCGCCGACGATCTTTCGCTGCCACGCAGCGAGGTCGAACTGGCGCTCGTGCGCCTGCAGGGAGAGGGTTACGTGATGCAGGGGCGCTTCACGCCCGATGCTTTTGTGAAAAATCCGGCCATGGATGGCCGGGCTGTTGCGGAGGGACCCGCGCTTGAATGGTGCGAACGCCACCTGCTGGCACGCATCCACCGCTACACGCTCAAGCGCCTGCGTCGCGAGATCGAACCCGTCGCGCCACGCGACTTCATGCGCTTCCTGTTCGAGTGGCAGCGTGTGGCGCCGTCCGCACGCGTCAACGGACCCGAAGCGCTGGCCGGCGTACTCGCGCAGTTGGAGGGCTTCGAAGCGCCTGCGGCGGCGTGGGAAGCCGAACTCCTGCCCACGCGCGTCAACGACTACTCGATCACGTGGCTGGACGACCTGTGCACCGCCGGCCGCACGCTGTGGACGCGCCTGCGCGCGGGTACCGGCGATGCCGTGCAGGCACGCGCCAGCACACCCGTGCGCGCGACGCCGGTGGTGCTGCTGCCACGACGCAACGCGCCCAGCTGGACGCGCCTTGCGCCACCGCCAGCTGCGGACGACGCGTTGTCGTCGCGCGCGCAGAAGGTGGTGGACTACCTGGCCGACCACGGCGCGTCGTTCTTCGACGAACTCGTCACCGGTGCGCACCTGCTGCGCACGGAGTTGGAAGACGCGCTGGCCGAACTCGTCGCCCGCGGACGCGTGCATTGCGACAGCTACGCCGGACTGCGTGCACTGCTGGTGCCGGCATCCAAACGGCCCAGCGCGCACCAGGGCCGCCGTCGTCGCGCCGCGCTGTTCGGCATCGAGGACGCGGGCCGCTGGGCCCTGATCCGCCGTCCGGCGGCCGACATCGCGCCCTCGCCGGACGATGTCGAACACGTCGCCCGCACGCTGCTGCGCCGCTACGGCGTGGTGTGCTGGCGCCTGCTCGAACGCGAAGCGCCGTGGCTGCCGCCGTGGCGAGAGCTGATCCGCGTGTACCACCGCCTGGAGGCGCGTGGCGAGATCCGCGGTGGCCGCTTCATCTCGGGCCTGAGCGGCGAGCAGTTTGCGCTGCCGGAGGCAATCGGCCTGATGCGGCAGATCCGCCAGCGTCCGCACGACGGCGCCATGATCACCGTGTCTGCCGTCGACCCGCTCAACCTGGTCGGGACCATCGTCACCGGCGAGAAGGTCCCGCGCCTGACCGGTTCGCGCGTGCTGTACCGCGACGGCGTACCGCTGGCAACGCTGGTATCGGGCGAGGTGAACCTGCTCGTCGAGCTTCCGCACCAGGAAGAGGCTGCCGTGCGACGCACGCTGCTGCGTGAGCCGGAGCGGTCCATCGTGGGTTTCGTCGCTCCGGTGGTGAAGGACCTGAGCGTCTAGTCTTCACGCGTCAACGCCGGTGATCGTTCAGCACCCCGATAGCCCGGACTCATCTGGTGAGACGCTGGCCGCGCACACTCGCGCGATGCCGCGCGCCGCTGCCCAGACCGACCTGTTCACCCAGCCTGCGGGACCCCGCACGCTGTTCGACGACGCGCAGGGTGGGGTGCGCTATTGGCCCGAGTTCCTGCCGCGCGCGCTGGCGGACGACTGGTTCGCCCAGCTGAAGGACGAGGTGAAGTGGGAGGCGCAGCGGCGGCCCATGTACGACCGCATCGTCGACGTTCCCCGACTGGTCGCGTCCTATCGCCTGGACGAGGCGCGGTTGCCGGCGCCGCTGGCGGACGCCGGGGCGCGGCTGCGCGAACACCTGCACGAGCCGTTCAACGCAGTCGGCCTCAACTTCTACCGTGATGGACGCGACAGCGTCGCGCCGCATGGCGACAAGCTGCACATGCTGGTGGCCGGTCACCCCGTCGCGCTGCTGTCGCTCGGTTCGGTCCGGCGCATGACCATCCGGGCCAAGGACCTGCCGCGCACGCCCCTGCACATCGATCTGGAACCCGGCAGCCTGCTGGTGATGAGTTACGCCTCGCAGCTGACCCACGAGCATGGCGTTCCCAAGACGCGCGAGCCGGTCGGTCCGCGCATCAGCCTGGCCTATCGCGTACGTCCGCCGACCAAGGCCTGAGCGCACTTGCGGCTCCGCGACGCCGATGGGTAAATGCGCCCAGGTCGACGGGAGCTGCGTCATGCATAACGTTCGAAGCAAGCTGTCGGGAGTGGCGCTGCTGCTGGGTTTGGCAGCGAGTCCGGCGATGACGCTGGCGGCGGTGAAGGATGCCGCGCCGGGCGGGTTCACCGTCGAGAACACCGAGATGGTGCCGGTGGACGCCGACACCGCGTGGAAGGCGCTGGTGCAGGACGTCGATCGCTGGTGGCCGAAGGATCACAGCTGGTGGGGACAGGCGTCGAAGCTGTCGATCGAAGCCCGAGCCGGCGGCTGTTTCTGCGAGATTGCCGGCGCGCAGCAGGCGCAGCACATGACCGTGACCTTCGTCGATCCCGGCAAGACCCTGCGCATGATCGGTGGCCTAGGGCCGCTGCAGGGCATGGGGCTGAGCGGTGCGCTGGAGTTCCGTCTGGCTCCCGCGGACGGAGGCGGCACGCGCATCACGCTGTTCTATCGCGCCGGCGGCTATTCGCCGGATGACATCGGCAAGTTTGCGCCCGTGGTGGACAAGGTCCAGGCGCAGCAGCTCGGCGGCCTGGCCGCGTACCTCAGGAAAGCCGCAAGCAAGTAGTGCGAGCGCGGCACGCGGCTAGACTGTGCCGATGGAACAGATGGGATTGGGATTCGCCGCGCCGAAGGCCGACAGCATGCATCGGCTGTTCTTCGCCCTGTGGCCGGACGACGCATTGCGCGCACGCATCGACGACACGGCGACAACGCTGGAACGCGAGCACGCGCCGGGCGGGCGTCGCCTGCGGGCGGACCGTTATCACGTGACGCTGCAGTTCCTCGGCGACTTCAAACCGCTGCCGGACGGATTGCTGGATCGCGTCCGCACGGCGGCGGCCAACGTACGTTCGCCATCGTTCGCGCTGGAACTGGATCGCGCGGGCAGCTTCCGCGGGTCAAACGTCTGGTGGCTCGGCAGCCACGAGGCACCATCCGCGTTGAAGTCACTCTGGGATGAGCTGGGGCGCGCCCTGCTGAAGCAAGGCATCCGGCCGCGATCCACCGGCGGCTTCGTCCCGCACCTGACCATCCAGCGCGACGTGCGGCATCATCTGCCGCCCACGCCGGTGGAAGCCTTGCATTGGGACGTGCGCGAGTTCGTCCTGATCGACAGCCGGCCCGGCCAGCCTTATCGCATCGAAGGCCGCTGGCCGCTCGAGTAGGGTTCAGTGCCGCAACGCGATGTCCGGCCATCGATCCAGACTGCCGTCCTCGCGCACGACCACGTAGTCGCGCGCGGTGGCGAACAGCACCGCCAGCGGATGTTCCAGCGGCTGCCGCACGAACGCCAGGCGCCAGCCGAAGCGCTCGCAAGCCGACAGCATGTCCCGCTGCGCTGGAGTGAGCCCCATGCGTCGCTGGATGCGGATGCCCCAGGGCGGTGTGCGTCGATCGCGCGTGGCCATGGCGGTTCCCCCTTTTTCTCCGCTCATCCATTCCAACGCGGAAGCGGGTGCAGAACAGGACGCGACTTTCAGGGGGGCTGCGCATGTCTACCGCTCCGCGCATCGAGCCTGCATCGCGAAGCCTGCCAGGTCCTGAGCGCTTGCTCGTCATCCCCGCGAAGGCGGGGATCCATGGACGTTTTACGCTTTCCCGGCGCGCTTGAACAACGAAAGCCAAAGCTTCCGTCCGTCTAAAGCCGGCCGGGTCACTTTTCTTTGCTGACCCAAAGTCCGACTGGATTCCCGCGATCCTACGACCGGAGACGGGTCGGGGCCTCGCAAGTCGGTGCGGCCTACGGCCGCGGGCCTGCGCTTGCGGCGCGGGCGTTCGGGCGATGCGCGAGCCAGTGGCTCGCAAGCCGCATCGCCCTCACTCCGTGCCTCCTTGCTCAGCGCCGCACATCCCTGTGCGGCGCCCTACGGGTCTAGTGGTGTGCTTGGCTGTTCAACAGCAACAACAACAGCAACAACAACGTGAGCGAGTTCGGAAACTCGTCATTCCCGCGAAGGCGGGAATCCATGCATCAGATCCGGTTCCGCCTTCCGCAGGCTCGATACCTCCTGCGGACAGATTCCCGCTTGCGCGGGAATGACGAAACAGTCGCAGCCATCAGATCGACGCGCTACGGCTTGGCCCCAAGCGGCTCCACGTCCGCCGCCCACGTCAGCGCAAGATCATGCTCTCCCGGTTCGAATGCGCGGATTTCGGTGTTGGGGAAGAAGCGGCCGGCGAACTCGGAGATATTGGCCAGCCATTGCTTGTCGGTGATGATCGCGCCGCGGGCGAAGCGGCGGTATTCGCCGAACTTGCTCAGTGCGTAACGCAGGTCCTTGGCCATGGCCTGCGGGGTGAGGCCGGTGAATCCGGTCATGTCGCAGAACACGCCGATGCGTTCGTGCAGGCGCAGGCGGCCTTCGAGGTCGGCGATGCAGCGGTCGTAGTCGTCGCCGTCGAGCGTGCCGCTGATGCGGTAGGCGCCGACGTGAGACGGTGAAGGCAGGATGTCCAGCATGGCCGTGTTCTCCTTGTGGAATCGTGGGTCATTCGGTCAGGAAGGCGCCGCAGCCGCGATAGGTCTTGCCGCCTGCGGTCAGCTGTGCGGTCGCTTCGAACCGCGCGCCGCTCATGTCGTCCTGGCAGGGCTTGCGTTCGATCGCCAGTTCGACCTGCGTGCCGCTGTCGGTCTTTCCGATGAAGCCGGTTCCGTTGCTGCGCGGTTGTGCGCGCGCGACTTCGAGCTTGCGTGCACCGAAGTCGAGTTCCGCCCGCAGTGACGGCGCCTCGCCCTGGCCTACTTCGACCAGCCATCCCGGCTCGTTGCCGACGGCGCGGAACGCGATGCCGCGATCGCGCGCGGCATCCCAGGGTGAGGGGCCTCCAGCAAGCGTGCATTCCTGCTTGTCTTCGCCAGCCAGCGACAGCGTGCCGGTGTCGCCCTTGGTCCAGAACTCGTTGCCGTCGGCGTCGGCGTAACGAGCGCCGGAGGCGGAGCGCGCCAGCGGCAGGGTGAGGCGACGTCCGTTCACCGACAGCTGCACGCGCTCGCTGGCCTGTTCGAACGTCGCACCGACCCGCGCTTCGCCGCATTGCCAGTGGGTGACGTTGTCGGTACCCGTCGTGGCCGAAGCACCCTCTGCGGAGACACGCACCATGCGGATTTCCACCGGCAGGTTCCGTGCGGGATCCACCGGAACGCGCGTGTCGCTGACGAACCAGAGCTTGCCGTCCGGGCCGGTCAGCGCGGCATGCAGGCCGTACATGCCGTTGGGACGCAGCTTCACCGGGTCGTAGGGAAGGCTGAAGGCGTAGGGCGGGCCGGCCACGTCCTTCAGCGTGACCTCCGACAGCACCGCCTTGGGCGTGTCGGCCAGCAGGTTGTCGATGAGCTGCACGCGCAGGCTTGCGCCGGGCGGCACCTGGATGCGTTCCAGGTATGTGGCGGTGCCGTTGATGGCGTGCGCGCCCTGGGTCATCGGCGGCGCGGACGCAGGCGTTTCCGGGGCGGGGATCTGCGCGGTTTCGGTGTCGCGCGGCTGGCAGGCGGTCAGCGCAAGCAAGGCCAGCAGGCACGACGTTCGCAGCATTGCATCGGTGGACATCGGCATGGCGCGACTCCTTGCGGACGTCGCGCCAGCCTACCGGAGAGAATGTTGCGATGCCGTCAGCGCGGCGCGGTGTCGGTACGCATCACGGGATAGCGGCGGTACTGCGTGTCCCACGAGGAATGCCGGCGCGCGAAGAACTCCAGTCGCGCCTGCGGGTCGCCGGCGAACGCGGCATCGTCCTTCAGGCGCCGCTCGAACTCAGCCTTCACCTTGGGGTCCTTGAGCATGTCGCGTGCGACCTCTTCGGCGACGTAGTCCTCCATGTACTCCTTGCGCTCGAAGTAGTTGTTGAACTCGCCCCATGCCACCAGCGCATCCGGTGCCTGCGGCTCCAGCAGCGCCATGGCCAGGCGCGCCTTCGGCTGGGCGATCGGCACGAACAGGGCGCCGGCCCGCACGTCCTGGGTTTCGGCGTTCCAGTCGCCTTCCAGCGTGGCGCGCTGGTGGCCTTCGACCGACTGCGCGGCGAGCGTCGCCTTGCTCGCGCGAAACGCCTGCACCTTTGCGCCGGGCAGTGCGCGGTCCAGGCGCCGGTACTGCACGCCGTGCTGGTCCAGCTTCGCCGCGACCCACTGCGCGTGTGCGGCGGGAACCAGATAGCCCGCCTTCGGTGCATCGACCACGCGCGCCGGGACGATCTCGTCGCGCATCGGCAGGTGCCACACCTGCGGCGTGGTCTCGTCGTAGCGGGTCATCAGCGCACCGGACACCTCCGATGGCGTGCGCGTGTAGGCGTAGCCACGGAAGTCTATGGTGCGCACCCGGTCGGTGGTCCTGTAGTCCAGCGCGACCGGTTGACCGGCGAGCCTGGCCGAGCGCGCGTCGGCGGCGCGGGCCTGCTGCTGCCACTGCTTGCCGTTCGCGGCGACCAGGTCCAGCAGCGCGACGATGGTGTTGTAGGTCACCTTCACCCGGTGCGGGTAATCCCGCCAGGAGTGGGTTTCCACGAGCATCGCGAGGCGATTGCGCAGCTGGAAATAACCATGCGAGAAGCGCGGCGTCGCCACGCCGTCCTCGAAGCCGGACTCGGGCTCGTCGTTCTTCACGAACGAGGGATAGAACGGCAGCGGCAGCGAACCTTCCGCCGCCAGTCGCTGGATGACGCCGTCGCGCAGCGCGGTGCCGGCCTGGCGCAGCGCCTCGTCGCCGCTGTGCACCGGCTCCACCTGGATCGACACGTCATGCTCGAACTTGGCGCCGTCGGTGACGTGCAGGTCCACGTAGGCCAGCGGATCCCATGCGTTGACCAGGCGCAGCATGGCCTGCATCTCGGGCGTGTCGGCCTTGGCGTAGTCGCGGTTGAGGTTGTAGTTCTGCGCGGTGGTGCGCCAGCCCATCTCTTCGGGGCCGCGCTGGTTCGGGCGGTTCCATGCGGCGAAACGCTCGTGCCCGTCGACGTTGAACACCGGCACGAACAGCAGCACCTGGCGGTCCAGCGCGCCCGGCGCGATCTCGCCGTCGAGCGCCCGGCGCAATGCGAGGAAACCCGCGTCCTTGCCGTCGATCTCACCGGCATGGATACCGCCCTGGATCAGCATGACCGGCAAGCCTTTCGCCTGTGCTTCCTGCGGCGTGAACGCGCCGGCCCTGGACACGACCAGCACCTTCATGGGGCGGCCTTCGGGCGTGGTGCCGAAGTCCTGGCAGCGCACCGCCTGCGGGTACTTCTTCGCGAACGCATCGCACAGTGCGATGACCTCGTCGTAGCGGCCGGTCTTGATGAAGCCACTGCGCTCGGACACGGTGGTCAGCGTGGCGTCGGAGGTGGCGGCTGCGGCGGGCAGCGCCAGCAGCAGGGCGGCAACGAGCGGGGCAAGCGTCAGCGGACGGATCATCGAGCGGCGTCTCGTGGAAAAAAGTCGCCGCATGGTAGCCGAGGGTGGCCGGTGCGCCGCCTGTCGTCGGTCACGCTGCTGCCAGCCGATGTCAGCAGACGCCTGGATGCATCAAGTCTGCGTCACCGGCTGCAGCGGAATGTCGTCGCGGCCGCGGCGCGCGCTCGGGAACAGCAGTGCGATCCCCGCTGCCGCCAAGCCCAGTGCCATCGAGCCGATGTACATCCACGTGTAGCTGCCGTAGCGGTCGAACAGCCAGCCGCCGATCAGCGGACCCAGCGCCATGCCCAGTGCCGAGAGCAGGCCCGCCGCGCCCATGACCGTGCCGAGGATGCGCGGGCTGAAGGCATCGCGCGCCAGCGAGGCATACAGCGGCATCGTGCCGCCGTAGGCCAGGCCGAACACCACGGCGACCGCGTAGAAGCCGTCAAGCTGGTTGACCTGCAGGTAGGCCAGTGCGCCGAAGGCCTGGATCAGCAGCCCGGCCACGAGGACCGGCTTGGCGCCGACGCGGTCGGCCAGCACGCCGAATAGCAGGCGTCCGCCCAGTCCGGCCGCGCCTTCCATGCTGTAGATGGTCACCGCGGCGGTGACGCTGAGCCCGCAGCCCACGGCGTAGCTGACGGTATGGAAGATCGGTCCGGAATGCGCGGCGCAGCACGCGAAGAAGGCCGCCGCCAGGACGATGAAGGGCCGCGAGCGCAACGCCTGGCCGGCGGTCATGCGCGAGTAGGCAGGCGCATCGCCGGCCTCGGCGATCGCGGCCGGCACCGTGCGCACGAACCACACCGCCGGAAGCGTCAACGCCCACGACAGCACGCCCACGATCAGCAGCGTCGTGCGCCAGTCGTAGTGGGTGATCAGCCACGCGACCAGCGGCGACATCGTCATCGGTGCCACGCCCACGCCGGCCGACACCAGTGACACGGCCAGGTTGCGTCGGCGCTCGAACGACGCCGACGTCGCTGCGATGACCGGAGCGAAGAAACTCGACACCGCGACGCCCAGCAGCACGCCGTACGTCAGCTGGAACTGCAGCAACGAGCCCGCGCGGCTCGCCAGCACGCAGGCCAGGCCCAGCAGCACCGAGCCGGCCAGCACCACCACGCGCGGTCCGACGCGGTCGCTGAGCATGCCCCAGCCGAACCCGGCCAGGCCCATGCTGAGGAAGCCCAGCGTCATCGCGCTGGACAGTCCGGCGCGCGACCAGCCAGTGGCGGCGCTCATCGGTCCCAGCAATACCGCCAGCGAGAACACCACGCCGATGGCGACGCAGCCCATCAATGCGCCGGCGGCCACGAGGCCCCAGTTGCGGTCGAGAGTCAGGCTGGCATCGGACGATCGGCTCATGGGCGCAAATCCGTGGGAACTGACCTGTAGACGTTCAGCGGGCGGCGATTCGACATCGCGGGGCGCCGCTGGGCTCGCCCGTAGAATCCGACGATGACATACCTGGGCCTGTTCACCGCGGCATTCCTGGCCGCGACGC
Source organism: Lysobacter sp. (assembly GCF_035655815.1). Classification (NCBI taxonomy): domain Bacteria; kingdom Pseudomonadati; phylum Pseudomonadota; class Gammaproteobacteria; order Lysobacterales; family Lysobacteraceae; genus Lysobacter; species Lysobacter sp. Next base: position 123,866 of record NZ_DASRTS010000038.1, on the reverse strand, counting down.
TGCTTCCGGCACAATCCGAGGCCCTGCTGGTGGCGCTGCAGCTGGCCGGGCACGAACCGTGGCGGCTGGTGGCCGTGGCCAGCGCCGGCAACATCCTGGGTTCGGCGGTGAACTGGGCGCTCGGCCGCGGCATCGCCACGTTCGGCGGGCGGCGCTGGTTTCCGGTGGGCCCGGAGGCGATGGCGCGGGCGCAGCGCTGGTACGCGCGTTACGGCAAGTGGTCGCTGCTGCTGAGCTGGGTGCCCATCATCGGCGACCCCATCACGGTAGCGGCCGGCGTCATGCGCGAGCCGCTGCGCGTATTCCTGTTGCTGGTGGCGGTGGCCAAGATCGGCCGCTATGTGGTGCTGGCGGCCATCGCATCGCAGTACGCGTAGCGCAAATGACGACGGAGCCGCGCGGATGCGCGACGCCGTGTCGGGGCGAGCGGGACGTCAGGCCTTCACGAACGCCAGCAGGTCCTCGTTGAGGCGGTCCTTGTGCGTGTCGGTGATGCCGTGCGGTGCACCTTCGTACACGACCAGCTTGCTGTCCTTGATCAGCTTGGCCGAGGCGCGGCCTGCGGCGTCGATCGGTACGATCTGGTCGTCGTCGCCGTGAACGATCAGCGTCGGCACGTCGAACTTCTTCAGGTCTTCGGTGAAGTCGGTCTCGGAGAACGCCTTGATGCTGTCGTAGGTGTTCTTGTGGCCGCCCATCATGCCCTGCATCCACCACGCCTGGATCACGCCCTGCGAGGGCTTCGCGCCGGGACGGTTGTAGCCGAAGAACGGACCGGTCGGGATGTCCAGGAACAGCTGCGAGCGGTTGGCGAGGAGGCCCGCGCGGATGCCGTCGAACACCGAGATCGGCAGGCCGCCCGGATTGGCGTCGGTCTTCACCATGAGCGGCGGAACCGCCGAGACCAGCGCGGCCTTCTTCACGCGCCTGGTGCCGTGGCGGCCGATGTAGCGCGCCACTTCACCGCCACCGGTGGAGAAACCGATCAGCGTGGCGTCCTTCACGTCCAGGTGCTCGAGCAACTGCGCCAGGTCGTCGGCGTAGTGGTCCATGTCGTTGCCGTCCCACGGCTGGCTCGAACGCCCGTGACCGCGGCGATCGTGCGCGATGCAGCGGAAGCCGTTGTTGGCCAGGTGGTACATCTGCGATTCCCAGCTGTCCGCGTTGAGCGGCCAGCCGTGGCTGAAGACGACTGCCGGGCCCTTGCCCCAGTCCTTGTAGTAGATCTCGACGCCGTCTTTGGTGGTGAAGGTGCTCATGGTCTGTGTGGCTCCGGGCGTGGGGGGAGGGATGACGGGCGGTGCGGCTGCGGTCGGCGCGTCGGACGACGTGCATGCGGGCAAGGCGAGGGTGACACCCGCGGCCAGCACGGAGCCGGCGATGAGCAGCCTTCTTCGTGCTTCGTCGATTGCGGACTCGTTGGATGACGTGGTCATGACCGGTTTCCTGGTGTATTGCCGAATGAATTGCCGAAACGGGCGGCGCTTGCGCAGATTGGCAAACGCGGGGCGCCATCGATTGCAGGATCGTGCGCAGTGCGCGCGGTGTGGCGAGGCCGGCAGTGCGCGCGTGACGTGGGGGAGGGACTGCCGGCCCCGCCGCAGGAGTGCGCCGTTACCGGCCCGGGGCGTGCGTGCGCCGCGCCGGCGCGTGGCATTGCGCGTAGCGGCCCGGCGACATGCCGGTGATCTTGCGGAACACGCGGCTGAAGTGGCTCTGGTCGAAGAAGCCCAGCGCCGCCGCGACGCTGGAGATGTTGCGGTCGCCGCTGCGCAGCAGCAGCTTGGCGATGCGGATGCGTTCGTGCTGCACGTATTTCATCGGGCTGAACCCGGTGCGCACGCGGAACATCCGTGCGAAGTGGAAGCGGCTGACGCATGCCGTGCGCGCCAGGTCGCCCAGGGACAGGTCCTCGAACAGGTGCGCCTCGATGTAGGCGATGGTGCGTTCGAGCGCCTTGTCGCTCAGTCCGGCGCCTGCACCTGCCGTGCCGCGCGTGATGACGACGGGTTCGGCGACAACACTCGCGGCGAAGTCGTGCGCGGCACGGCCGCCGTCGCAGGCCACCCTGTGATCGCTAACAAAATTTTCCATTGCGCGCTCCGGTGAGGTCGGGATGCGCATCCGGCGCTCGGGGATCGACGCGGCGGATGCGTCGCGTCGATGGAAAGCCTCGTTCCAGCCAGTCAAACGCGAAACCCCGGAACGGGCGTGCATGGGCTCACTCCATCGGGGGAATGCCGACGGTGGAAGGTCGTTCGCTACCCGTGCCGTCCCGGCAGCTTCACCACGCGACGTCCGAACAGGTACGCATCCAGCGAATAAGCACCCGGTCCGAGCAGCGCCAGCGCGGCTGCGCACAGGCCGGTCATCAATGCAGGCGTGGACGATGCGCTCCATCCGATGCGCGAAAGCACGGTGATGGACAGCAGGCAGCACAGCAGGCATGCCAATGGCGTGACGGCACCGGCCAGCAGGAACAATGCCACCAGCCATGCCAGTGCCGCGTGCAGCACGGCGAACACGGGCGACTCGCGCCACAGCAGCACCACGCCGGCGGCGACGGTCATGCGCAACAGCAGCAGTCCGACTCCGGGCCAGGCATAGGGAAACATGGAGTAGAGCGGCTGCACCCGGCCACGCTAGCGCTGCGTGTTGCCGGCGCCCATCCGCAGCGTGGTGGACGCGCGCTCCCTCTTTAGAGGGATGCGTCGGCGGAGCGGATTAGAGCGACTGAAGTCGAACTGTCGCGAACGTCCGCACTGGCCTATCCTGCGGCGGTACGCAGCGATGCCACGATGCATGCGCGCGCCCGGAGCTTCCATGACCACCCCCTCGACGCCGATCCGCCTCCTGCTGGTAGACGATCACCCGCTGCTGCGCGAGGGAGTCATTTCCGTGGTCGAACGCCAGAGCGACATGCAGCTGGTCGCCGAGGCCGAGGACGGCGAACAGGCGGTGGAGCAGTTCCGCCGAGTACAGCCCGACGTCACGCTGATGGACCTGCAGATGCCGGGCATGGGCGGTGTCGAGGCGATCCGCACCATCGTCGGCGAATTTCCGCAGGCGCGGATCATCGTGCTGACCACGTACAAGGGCGACGTGCAGGCGTTGCGTGCGCTCAAGGCTGGCGCCAGCGGCTACCTGCTCAAGAGCATGCTGCGCAAGGACCTGCTGGAGGCCGTCCGCCAGGTGCACGCCGGGCGGCGCTGGATCCCGCCGGAAATCGCCACCGAGATCGCCACGCATGTCGCCGAGGACGCGCTGAGCACGCGCGAGGTGGAAGTGCTGGGGCAGGTAGCCGGTGGCCGGTCGAACAAGGTCATCGCTGCGCGCATGGGCATCTCGGAAGAGACGGTCAAGACGCACATGAAGAGCATCCTGGCCAAGCTGGACGCCAACGACCGCACGCATGCGGTCACCATCGCGCTCAAGCGCGGCATCCTGGACGTCTAGTCGTCAGGCGTAGTTGCGCGAGAGACGGTTGTGCACGTCGGTCGCGGCGATGGCCGCGTGACCGGTGGCGACGGAAATCTGGTTGAGCGCGCTGACCACGTCGCCGATCGCATACAGCCCGTCGACCGACGTCATCTGGTGCGGATCGACGATCAGTGCGCCTTCGTCGTCGCAGCGTGCGCCGGCGCCCACCGCCAGCGACGAGCGCGAGATCAGCCCGAGCATGGGGTAGAGCACGTCAAACGACCGCGCCCGTTCGCCCAGTTCGAAGATGCAGTGCTTTCCGTCGAAGTGCAGTGCGGTCGCCTCGGCGGTGACCTCGATGTCGTCGCCTGCCAGTTCTTCGCGCAGGTCCGCGTCGTCGCAGGGCTCCGAGGGCACCAGCGCCACCCGGCGCGAATAGGTGCGCAGGAAGCGCGCATGCGCGGCGTTCTTCGCCGGCGGGCCGTACACCGCGATGCTGCGGTCGATGGCTTCGTACGCATCGCAGATCGGGCACAGGCGCACCGCGCCGCAGGCGACGGCGTCCTCCAGCCGCTCCAGCGGCGGCGTCACGTCCTCGCAGCCGGTGGCGAGGATTACGTTGCGCGCACGCACGCTCGCATCGCTGTGGCGGATTTCGAAGCCGTCGTCGTTGCCACGCAATGCAGTGACTTCCGCATCGATGGCTTCCACGCCGAAGCTGCGCGCCTGCTCGCGCATGCGCGCCAGCAGTTCGGGTCCGCCGACCCCGTCGGGAAAGCCGGGGCAGTTGTGGCTCTTGGGAATCCAGGCGGCGCGCGCCTGGCCCGTGTCGAAAACCAGACACTGTCGCCGATAGCGCGCCAGGTACGTCGCCGCGGTCAGGCCGCCGGGCCCGCCGCCGACGATCACGCAGTCGTACACGCGGCTCATGCGCTCCTCCGTACGCGCTTGCGCGCGGGTGCTTCCAGCAGTTCCTGCAATCGCGCCGCGTTCGGGATCGCATGCCCGTGCGCGGTGTTGTCGAACACGATCCACCGGCGCGAACGCGTGCCGCCCTGGTGCACGTCATCCGCCAATGCGCGCAGCGAGGCTTCGTCATACGCGCTGTAGTACATGCGTGGCGAACCATGCCATCGCCAGTAGCGCCAGCGCGGGTCGCCACCGGGCACACGGGCTTCTTCCACGGGCATCGCCGGATCGGCCGCGACGCGCGCGACCGCATGGCGCTCCAGCAGCGCCTGCGCTTTCGGCATGAACCACGAGGCGTGGCGTGCTTCGCACGCGATGCCTGCATCGAGGCGCTTGCGCAGCATGGTGAAGAAGGTCGAGGCCACGCGCGGTTCGAATGTCAGGCTGGGCGGCAGTTGCACCAGCACCAGCGCGAGCTTGCGCCCGAGGCCCTCGACCTCGTCGATGAATCGGTCCAGCTCGCGACCGATGCCACGTAGCCGCGCGTCATGGGTGATGGTGCGCGGCAGCTTCACCGAGAAGCGGAACCCCGAGGGCACCGACTGCGCCCAGCGGCGATAGGTCGCCTGCTGGTGCGGGCGGTAGAACGAGGAATTGATTTCCACCGCGTTGAAGCGCGTCGCGTAGCGGGCCAGCATCGAATCGCCCTCGCCGAACAGGTGTCGCGACGCCGACGGGATCGACCAGCCGGCGCAGCCGATGAACAGGTGGGGCATGCAGGCTCGCCCGCGGGGAGATCACCGCATCGCAGCATCGGCGCCGTGGACGCCGCGTCATCGCAGGCTCAGGCGCGTCTGCGGCGCGGCCGGCGGCCTTCGACCAGATGATCCACGTCGTCGAGTGCGCGACGCAGGCGCGCGGTGGCCTCGGTGTCGCGCGGTGGCGGTGCCAGCCCATCGAGGATGGAGCGCTCCGGGTCTTCGATGATCTCCTCGCGCAGGCGCAGCCCGTGCGCGGCCAGCAGCGGCGCCAGCACGTCCCGGCGGCGATGCAGGTCGGCCAGCGTGTTGCGGTAGGCGATCTCGCAGATCCGGCGACGCGTGGCGAAGCTGAAGGCGTTGGTGAAGAACAGCTCCGCATCTTCGGGGTTGGGTTCGAACACCAACTGGTCGATGTCCGGGTACTGCTGCGCGTACCGCGCCAGGCCGACCTGCATGCGCGACTGCAGCAGCGTGCGGAACGTCTGCGAGAGCACGGCCGGCAATCCGCCCGCGGCGAGGCTGCGCTCGTGGCTGACCGGCAGGCCGGTGTCGTCCTGGCGGAAGGGCACCAGCGGGTTGATGCCGATCAGCAGGTCCACGCCGCGATCCAGCAGCACCGAAGCGTGCATGGTCCGGCGCAGCGCCCCGTCGACGAAGTGGCGGCCGCCGATTTCCACCGGCGGATACAGGCCGGGCAGGGCGGCACTGGCCTGCACGGCGGTGGAGATGGGCACGTCGTCCCAGCCCTTGTCGCCGAACCGCACCGTCGCGCCGCTGTCCAGGTCCACCGCGATCACGTACAGGTCGGTACCCAGGTCGCGGAAATCGTTGCTGCGGCCGCGGCGCGTGAACACGTCCTGCAGGAAGCGCTCGACCTGCGCGTTGTCGAACAGCCCGGTCGGCACCAGCGCGCCGAAGTGCATCAGCAGGTCCGACCAGCGCGCCTCGTTGCGCGAGAACAGCAGTTCCTGCCACCACTGCGTGGCCAGGCGCGGCAGGCTGGCGGCGCGGCGCAGGTATTCGAAGATGGCCGGACGCAGGAAGGTTTCGGGCCGGAACTGCACGTCGCTGCTGTCGCCGGTGATGAAGATGCGGCACATCTCGGCGGTGTCGATGCGGTTGGCCAGCCCGGCCGCGAGGAACGCGCCGCTGCTCACGCCGACGTAACTGTCCAGGCGCGTCAGGTCCAGGCCTTCGAGCGCCTCGTCGAGCGCGCGCAAGGCGCCGAGCTCGTACATGCCGCCGATCGGACCGCCGCCCGCCACGGCCAAGCCGATGCGGGCCGGTCGCCGCAGCGTGGTACGTGCCCGTTGCCGGGCCGAGTGGAGTGACAGCATGCAGGCACGTCCGCGAGGTTCGGCCGAGTGTAGCGGGGATGTCCGTGAGGCGCCGGTTGCGGCCGTGGCCCCGGCTGCCGATCATCGGGCCGGATGGCCCCACGCACGCGCCGCCGCCGACGTACCGGACGCCCACTGCGGGAACGGCTGGGCTGGCTGCTTCGCGAGCACCAGGTACTGCACGATCCCGGGCGCGAGCGACGCAACCACCTGCCGTGGCTGCCAGAACTGCGGCGCTGGCAGACGCACCGGCTGGAGGCCAGCTTCGACCGCTTCCTGCGCGATCCGCGCCGGCGTCCGGCCGCGCAGTTCTTCCTGGCCGACGTCTACAACGAGCACGACTTCAGCCAGCGCGATGCCGACATCGCCCGCGTCCTGCCGATGATGCAGCGACTGCTGCCGGCGGCGCTGCTGGAAACGGTCGCCGACGCCATCGAGCTGGGCCTGCTGACCCACGCCTTCGATCTGCGCATGGCGCAGGTGCTGCACGACATCGGTGGCTCGCGCAGGCGCCTGGACGCCGCGCTGTATGCGCGCGCCTACCGCCTGTGCGGCCTGCCGCGACTGCGTGCGTACCAGATCGACCTGCTGGCGCGGGTCGGCACGGGGCTGGCCGATGCGCTGCGCTTGCCCGGCGTGGGCACGCTGCTGCGGCTCTCGCGCGGGCCGGCGCGTGCGGCCGGGTTGTCGGAACTGCAGGGATTCCTGGAGCGCGGGTTCGCCGCGTTCGCCCAACTGGGCGACGCGAAGCGCTTCATCGCCGAGATCGAGCAGGACGAGCGCGAGGTCTCGCGGCGGCTGTTCGCGGGCGACCCCGAGCCGTTCGGCACGGCCCGGTTCTGAAAGTCGTCAGCCGGCCACGCAGGCTCAGGCGAAACGTTCGTCGAGCACGCGGCGGATCTCCGCCTCGATCGGTCCCTTCATCGTGCCGAGCAGGAAGCCGAGCTTGGCGGTCACGTGCAACTGGCCCGGCTCCAGTGCGATATGTCCGTCCACGCCGCTGCGGTTGAAGTTGAGCGTGTCGCCGGTCCAGTTGCACGCCACGCCGAAGCGCTCGGCGAGCTTGTCCGCGACTTCCTGTACCGCCTGGCGCGCCTGTTGCGGTGGCAGCGAATGCGCGTGGCGGATATCGATGTTCGACATGGATGAACCTCCCGAAGTGGGCGGTATTGTGCGCGTGCCACCCCCTCCATCCAAGCCGCGGGCGCATGCTAGATTGCGCGGACGTGAATGCCCTGCGCCTGAAATTCCCCAACCGCGAACATGCCGACCTGGCGTTGAGCCCGGGCGTGCATGCCATTGGTTACGACGCGCAGGGCGTGCTGGCGAGCGTTCCGGTCGAGTCCGCCGTGGCGCAGTTCTGCGTCGACCGGCGCGGCGTGTGGCTGCAGGTGCGCGAAGGCGCGCCGGGGCTGCACGTCAACGGCCGTCCGGTGCGTCGCGTGGCGATGCTGCGCGCAGGCGACGCGGTGTTCATCGGCGGCACGGAACTGGTGCTCGTCGGCAGCGACCCGCTGCCCGCACCGGCCGATTACGGATTCAGCGGTGGCACCGACACGCGCATGCTGCTGCGTGGCGTGGGCGGGCCGCACCACGGCCGCAGCTTCACCCTGGATCGGCCGCGCCTGGTCGGACGGGCCGGCGAAAGCGACATCCGCATCAACGATTCGTCCTTCGCCGAACGCCACGCGCGCCTGGAAGCACATGCCGACGGCGTGGTGCTGCGCGACGTGGGCTCGGTGGAAGGCAGCGTGGTGAACGGACGTCCGGTGCGCCATGCCCTGCTGCAGCCGGGCGATCAGGTCGTATTCGGCAGCCAGCACCGCTTTGTGGTGGAGGCGCCCGTGCTGCGCGGCGTCGCCCCAGCCGAACCCGCGCCGCCAGCGCCCAAGCGCCTGCCGGTGGTGGAAGAGGAACGGGCGCCGTCGGCCTTACCGCGTTCGGTGCGGCGCATGCCGTGGCTGTTGCTGGCGGCGCTGCTGCTGGCCGCCGCGCTTACCCTGCTGCTGCTCTACGGCGCACGCTGAAGCCGCGCTTCCACAGGCGCCAGCCCAGCAGCACAGCCAGGATGCCGGCATACAGCGCGGGCTCGCGGATGTCGGATTTCACCAGCCACCAGAAGTGCAGCACGGCCAGCACGGCCACCACGTACACGAGCTTGTGCAGCCGGCCCCAGTTGCGGCCCAGCCGGCGGATCGCCGCCTGCGTGGAGGTCACCGCCAGCGGCACCAGCAGCAGCCAGGCCGCAAACCCGACCGTGATGTAGGGACGCTTGGCGATCTCCTCGAAGATCTGCGTCCAGTAGCCGCGCAGGTCCAGCACCAGATAGGCGGTGAAGTGCAGCGTCGCGTAGGCGAAGGCGTACAGGCCCAGCAGGCGGCGGAAGCGGATCAGCACGGGTTGCCAGGTGAGTTGCCGCAGCGGCGTGATCGCCAGCGTGATCATGAGGAACCGCAGCGCCCACAGGCCCAGGCGATGTTCGATCTCGGCGACCGGGTCGGCGCCCAGTCCGCCGCTGCCGGTGAGGAACTCCTCGCGGATCTGCCACGCGAGAATCGTCGCGGGCGTGAGCGCGAGGGCATGGACAAGGGTCTTGGCGGCGACCAGGCCGCGGGAAGCAGGGGGCATGCGCAGCCTTCAGTCGCGTGGCGGAGGCGTCAGGACCACTTGCGCAGGTCCAGGCCGCGGTACATGCCCGCGACCTGCTCGGCGTAGCCGTTGAACATGCGCGTGGGGATGCGGTCGGCGAACAGCTTGCTGCCGGTGCCGGCGATGCGGCGCTCGCTCTTCTGGCTCCAGCGCGGGTGATCGACGTCCGGATTGACGTTGGAGAAGAACCCGTACTCGCTGGGCTGGGCCTGGTGCCAGGCGGTCTCGGGCATCTTCTCGACGAAGTCGATCGCCACGATCGACTTGATCGACTTGAAGCCGTATTTCCACGGCACCACCAGCCGCAGCGGCGCGCCGTTCTGCTGCAGCAGCGGCTTGCCGTAGATGCCGATGGCGAGCAGCGTCAGCGGATGCATGGCTTCGTCGATGCGCAGGCCCTCGCGGTAGGGCCAGTCCAGCGCCGGCCAGGCTACGGCCGGCATCTGCCGCGGATCGGCCAACGTGGTGAAGGCGACGAACTTCGCCTGCGAGGTGGGCTCGAAGCGCTTGAGTACGCTGGCCAGCGGCACGCCCAGCCACGGAATCACCATCGACCAGCCTTCCACGCAGCGCAGGCGATACACGCGCTCTTCGGCCGTCAGGCCCTTGAGCAGATCCTCCAGCGCGACCTTGCCGGGTTTGGCGCAATGCCCGCCGACCGCCACGGTCCACGGGCTGGTGCGCAGGGTGCGCTTGGCGCGCGAAGGGTCGGCCTTGCCGGTGCCGAACTCGTAAAAGTTGTTGTAGGTGGTGATGTCCTCGTAGCGCGTCGGCGTCTCGTCCGTGCGGTAGCCGGACTTCGCCTGCGCGGCCGTCAAGGTCGTCTTGGGCGGGGCAGGCGGTTCGGCCTCGACGCAACCCGACAGTCCCAGTGCGGGCGCTGCGGCGAACGCGGCCATCAGCCGCCGGCGATCCATGTAGACCGATTCGTCCGTGATCTGGGAAGCGGGAATCTTCAGGGCATCACGCAACGACATGGCGGCTCCGCGGTTCGATGGGCGGTGACGGCGCCATCGCGCCATCCCGGAACTATAGAGCGCGCGTTCGCGCAAAAGTTGCGGTGGAAACCATGAAACCGCAGGCTGCTGCGGTGCGGCATACTTGGCCGCTCACCCGTTCTTCGCCTTCCTGACCGGAGCCTCGATGTCCCGCGCCTACAACTTCAGTGCCGGTCCCGCGACCCTGCCCGAGGCCGTGCTCCGCCAGGCGCAGGCCGAGATGCTCGAATGGAACGGCGCGGGCGCCTCGATCGTCGAGATCAGCCATCGCGGGCCGGAGTTCATCCAGGTGGCGCGCGAGGCCGAGGCCGACCTGCGCACACTGATGTCGATCCCCGACGATTACGCCGTGCTCTTCCTGGCGGGCGGTGCGACCGTGCAGCAGGCGCTGATCGCACTGAACTTCGCCAACCCGGGCCAGGCGGCGGACTACGTGGTCACCGGCCACTGGGGCAAGACCGCGATCAAGCAGGTGAAGCCCTACGTCGATGCCCGCATCGTCGCCAACGGTGAGGCCGGCGGGTTCCGCGACATTCCGCCGCGCGGTGCCTGGCAACTGTCGGCCGATGCCGCGTACGTGCACTACACGGCCAACGAGACGATCCACGGCGTGGAGTTCCGCGGCATTCCCGACGTGGACACGGCGCCGCTGTTCGCCGATTTCAGCTCGTCCATCGCGGCCGAACCGCTGGACGTCTCGCGCTTCGGCCTGATCTACGCCGGCGCGCAGAAGAACCTGGGGCCCGTGGGCGTGACGGTGGTGATCGTCCGTCGCGATCTTCTGGAACGCGCGGGCCAGCCGCGCGCGGACATCTTCACCTATCGCTCGCACGTGCAGGGCGAGTCGATGCTCAACACGCCGCCGACCTGGAACTGGTACCTGGCCGGCCTGGTGTTCAAGTGGATGCTGGCGGAAGGCGGCGTGACCGAATTCTCGCGGCGCAACGCGCGCAAGTCGGCGATGCTCTACGACGTCATCGACGGGTCAGGTGGTTTCTATCGCAACGAAGTCGCGCCCGACGCGCGCTCGCGCATGAACGTGCCGTTCTTCCTGCACGAGCCGGCGCTGGATGCGACGTTCCTCAAGCAGGCCGCGGAAGCGGGGCTGATCGCGCTGAAGGGCCATCGTGTGCTCGGCGGCATGCGCGCGTCGATCTACAACGCGATGCCCGAAGCGGGCGTGCAGGCGCTGGTCGCGTTCATGCGCGACTTCCAGCAACGCAACGGCTGAGCATCGCGAGCAGTCGATCGCCGTCCGCATCGCCTCTCGCCACCGCCCGGTCATGGATGGCCGGACAACAGGGCCAGAATCCGTAGCGTTTCGCCAAGGACGCCAACGAAGCAATCAAGAAGGTAACTCCCCCGATGGCAAGCAACACCGGCAAGAAGAACGTCAAGCGTGCACCGAAGCAGTCGGTCGCCGCCAAACCCGAGATCGCGCCCAAGCCCGACGCGGCACCGCTCGACCTGGCCGCGTTGCGTGAGCGCATCGACGGGATCGACCGGCACATCCAGGAGCTGATCGGCGAGCGCGCGCAGTTCGCCAACCAGGTTGGCAAGGCCAAGGGCAAGCTCGCAGCCGCGGTGGACTACTACCGTCCGGAGCGCGAGGCGCAGGTGCTTCGCCGCGTGGTGGACCGCAACGACGGGCCGCTCAACGATGAAGTGCTGGTGCGGCTGTTCCGCGAGATCATGTCCGCATGCCTGGCGCAGCAGGAGCCGCTGAAGATCGGCTACCTCGGGCCAGAGGGCACGCATTCGCAGCAGGCCGTCTACAAGCATTTCGGCCATTCGATCCACGGCCTGCCGCTGGGCAGCATCGAGGAAGTGTTCCAGGAAGTGGAGGCCGGGCACGCCGACTTCGGCGTCGTGCCGGTGGAGAACTCCACGCAGGGCACCATCCAGTCGACGCTGGACATGTTCCTGACGTCGGGGCTGAAGATCTGCGGCGAGGTCGAACTGCGCGTGCACCAGCACCTGCTGTCGCGCACCGGCAGCCTGGATGGCGTGGAGCGCGTGTACTCGCATCCACAGTCGTTCGCGCAGTGCAAGGCGTGGCTGCGCCAGTATTTGCCGAAGGCCGAGAAGATCCCCGTCGCCAGCAACGCCGAGGCCGCGCGCCGCGCGCGCAGCGCGGACGACTCGGCGGCCATCGCCGGCATCAGCGCGGCGAACGTGTACGGCCTGAAGTCGGTCGCGGGCCCCATCGAGGACCGTCCCGACAACACCACGCGCTTCCTGGTCATCGGGCGCGAGCTGTTCCCGCCGTCCGGCAACGACCGCACCTCGCTGCTGGTCTTCATCAAGGACCAGCCGGGCGCGCTGTACCACGTGCTCGCGCCGTTCGCGAACCACGGCCTGAGCATGAACCGCATCGAATCGCGTCCGGGCCACACCGGCCTGTGGCAGTACGCGTTCTTCATCGACATCGGCGGCCACGTGCAGGAAGAGGCCATGCGCCGCGCATTGGACGAGTTGGCCGATTACGCGCAGGAAGTAAAGGTGCTGGGCTCGTACCCGGTGGCCATCGCATGAACGCCGTGCGCGACGCCGACCACCAGCCTGCGCAACCGGCACGCGACGAAGCATGGTTCGCCGCACGTGCTTCGCGCGGCGTGCAGGGATTGAAGGCCTACGACCCTGGCCATGACCTGGTCGCGTTCCGCCGGAAGTTCGGTGCAGGTGCCGCGGAAGGCAGCGTGACGCATCTGGTCGAGCTGGGTTCCAACGAGAATCCGTATGGCGCCTCCCCGTTGGCGCGTGCGGCGATCGTCGACCAGTTGCAGTCGTTGCACCGCTATCCGGATCCGCTTGGCGCGGACCTCAAGCGCGCGCTGGCGGGCAGGCATGGCGTCGACACGAAGCAGATCCTGCTCGGCAACGGTTCACACGAGTTGCTGATGCAGCTGGCGCAGGTGTTTGCGGGGCCGGGCGACGACGTGGTGTTTTCGCGTTACGGCTTCGCGGTGTTCGCGCTGGCCACGCAGGCCGCTGGCGCCAATCGCGTCGTGGTCGACGCATTGCCGGAAGACCATCCGCACATGCCGCTCGGGCACGATCTGGATGCGATTGCCGCATCGATCACGCCCGCGACCAAGCTCGTGTACCTGGCCAATCCCAACAATCCCACCGGCACGTGGTTCGGCCGTGAGGCGTTCGCGCGTTTCATGGCGAAGGTGCCCGGTGAAGTGATCGTGGTGATGGACGAGGCCTACGCCGAAATGGCGGATGCCGAGGCCGATGCCGCCACGGCGTTGCCGCTGCTGCAGACTCATTCCAACCTGGTGCTCACGCGCACCTTCAGCAAGGCCTATGGGCTGGCCGGACTGCGCGTCGGATACCTGATCGGCGCGCCGGGACTGGTCGCGGTGATGGAGCGTCTGCGCGAGAGCTTCAACGTCAACGGGCCCGCGCTGGCCGCATGCGAAGCCGCGCTGGGCGATCTGGACCATCTGCAGCACAGCTGCACGCGCAATGCCGAACAGCGTGCGGCGTTGGCGCAGGCACTGGAACAGCGCGGGCTGCGTGTGTATCCGTCGCAGACCAATTTCCTGCTGGTGCGCTTCGGACCGGACACGGCACGCATCGAAGCGGACCTGGCCGCACGTGGCGTGGTGTTGCGGCCCATGGGCGGCTACGGCCTGCCCGAATACCTGCGCATCACGGTCGGCAGCGCCGACGAGAACCGCCGGCTGCTGGCGGTTCTGGATGAGGTGCGGTCCGCATGAACACATCGTCGTCGCTGGACTGGATAGCCCATCCCGGACAGCCGCTGCGCGGCACCGTACGCGTACCGGGCGACAAGTCGGTCTCGCATCGGGCCATCATGCTCGGTGCGCTCGCTGAAGGCGTCACCCACGTGCGCGGTTTCCTCGAAGGCGAGGACACACGCGCGACCGCACGGGTGTTCGAGCAACTGGGCGTGCGCATCGAGACGCCCAGCGCCAGCGAACGCATCGTGCACGGCGTGGGCCTGCATGGGCTTCGTGCCAGCGCGTCGCCGCTGGATTGCGGCAATGCCGGCACCGGCATGCGCCTGCTCGCCGGCGCGCTGGCGGGCCAGGCGTTCGACAGCGTGCTGATCGGCGATGCATCGCTGTCGAAGCGACCGATGCGCCGCGTGATCGACCCACTCGCGCGCATGGGCGCGCGCATCGATGCGGAAGAGGGTGGCCTGCCGCCGCTGCGCATCCGCGGCGGCCAGCCGTTGCTGGGCATCGAGTACACGCTGCCTGTGGCCAGTGCGCAGGTGAAGTCCGCGCTGCTGCTGGCGGGACTGTACGCCCAGGGCGAAACGGTGGTGCACGAGCCGCATCCCACGCGTGACTACACCGAACGCATGTTCGCCGCATTCGGATGGCCGATCGAATTCTCGCCGGGCCACGCGCGCCTGAGCGGCGGCCATGTGCTGCGTGCGACCGACATCGACGTGCCCACGGATTTCTCCTCGGCCGCGTTCTTCCTCGTCGCGGCGAGCATCGTCCCGGGTTCGGAACTGCGGCTCGAATCGGTCGGCATGAACCCGCGCCGCACAGGCCTGCTTACCGCATTGCGCCGCATGGGCGCCGACATCCGCGAGGAAAACGCGAGCGAGCAGGGCGGCGAGCCCGTCGCCGACCTGGTGGTGCGGCATGCGCCGCTGCATGGCATCGAGGTGGACGGCGAACTGGCGCCGGACATGATCGACGAGTTCCCCGCGCTGTTCGTGGCGGCCGCCTGCGCCGAGGGGGCCACGACCATCCGCGATGCCGCCGAGCTTCGCGTCAAGGAGTCCGACCGCATCGCGACCATGGCGCAGGGCCTGCGCGCACTGGGCGTGGAAGTGGACGAACATCCGGACGGCGCGACCATCGTGCCGGGGCCCATCAGCGGCGGTTCAGTCGAAAGCCACGGCGACCACCGCATCGCCATGAGCTTCGTCGTGGCCGCCCAGCGCGCCTCCGGCGAGGTCCGCATCGGCGATGTCGCCAACGTCGCGACCTCGTTCCCGGGGTTCGATCTTCTGGCACGTGACAGCGGTGTCTGGTTGGCCCCCGCGGGCTGACTTAGACTCGCTGGATCACGGATGTCCTGCTTGCCCTAGTGTCCCATTCCACCCTCGACGCGGATCTGCGCAACCCTGCTGGGCGGGCGGCGCCCGCGTCCGTCGAAGTCTGGTCGACCCTGTCGCCGCGCCTGCAGCGCGTCGCCCTGGGCGGCCTGTCGTTCCTGGCGTTCTTCGCCATGACCGACTTCAACCTGTACATGCGGCCGGAATTCGGCGCCGCGCTGGCATTGCTGGCGATGTGCTTCGCCGGCGCCACTCCGTGGCGCGAACTCGGGCGGCTTCCGCTGGTACGGATGTTCGGCGTGTTCACCGTGTTCCTGATTGCGCAGGCGACGTACGCGACCTGGGTGATGCCGTCGATCCCCTGGGACGACCACCTCACGGTCGTGGCCAAGTTCGTCCGGCTCGGCGTGTTCTGCTGCGTGGTGGGCTGGTGGCTGTCGATCCGGCCGGCCGCCATCGCACCGCTGCTCGGCCTGATGGTCCTGGGCCTGCTGCTCGCGGTGCTGTACCACATGCCGTGGACGGCGCTGCCGGCCATCTGGGACGGCCAGGTGCGTCCGCGCTTCGGCATTCCGGAAAACCTCAGCGGTCAGCTCGCCGCGATGGGCGGCTGGCTGGCCCTGTGCCTGCTGATCGGCATCTGGCGCGACCATCCGCGCGGGCGGCGCCGCAATGTGCTGCTTGCGCTGGGACTGCTCGCCTATATCGGCTGCTTCTGCGTGCTGGTGTTTTCCCAGTCGCGCGGAGCCTGGTTCGCGTTCCTGTCCGCGCCGCCGCTGGCGATCCTTGGCTACTGGCTGAGCCGTCGCCCACGCAGCCTGCGCACGTTGCCCTGGCAACCGATTGTGGCGGTGCTGGCGGTCTCGGTCGTGCTGTTGCTGGGCGCGCGAGACATCTTTGCGCTCCGATTCGCCGGTGCCGATCGCATGCTGCCGCAAGTGGCAGAGCACGCAGAGGACGGCGATGCGGGGTGGCAGGCCGAAACGGCAGGCGCTCGCATCTCGGATGGGAAGGTGCAGGGCATTTCAACCGATGGCCAGTCAGCCGAGGGCAAGCCGCCAGTTAAGTCCGCGCACTCAGCAGCGGCTAAGGATCGGCCCGCCCGGACCTCCATCGACACCACCATTCCCGCCAACAAGGCGGTCAGCGTGCGGCTGCGCCTGTATGAGCTCGGCATGGACAAGTTCAAGGAGCGGCCGCTGCTGGGCTGGGGCCTGGACTCGATTCCGGTACTGATCGGTGCGGCGCACCTGGACCTGGCCGGCGAGCACCATGTCCACCTGCACAGCGCCTACCTCGATGCGGTCGTCGGCATCGGCCTGATCGGTTCGTTGCTGCTGCTTACCCTTTTTGCGCTGCTGATGCGCGAACTGTTCCTGGCCTGGCGCGCAGACATCATCTCGCGCGCCAGCTTCTGGGCGCTCGCAGGCTGCGTCGGCATCGTGCTGGTAACCAACGCGTTCGATTCGCTGCTGTGGCGCTTCGAGTACGCGCGCGCGCCGCTGGAGTTGCTGTTCGGCTGCTGCATCGCCTACGCGCTGATGCGTCGCCGCGGCACCGCCGACGCTGGCGACGTGCCTAGCGCTGTGGCTCGAAGCTGATCGGCACCATCACAGTGCCGGACACCGGCTGCTCACCGTTCATGGCCGGGCGGAAACGCCAGCGGCGCACGGCGTCGGTGGCGGCACGGTCCAGATAGCGAGAGCCCGAACCCTTGGCGACTTCGACCGTGGTCGGCACGCCGTCCGGCCCGATCTCCGCCTTCACCATCACCGTGCCGCTTTCGCCGCGCCGCAGCGCCTGCGTCGGATATCGCGGCGCGGGCGTGGTAACCGGTTCGGGCCGGGTCGTGGCGGTCGCGACAGGTTCCGCTGGGCGCGGAGCGGCCGACGGCGGAGCGGGCGGGGCCGTTTCGACCAGGCGCGGGCGCTCGTCGCCGCTCTCGACGCGTTCGGTCGGTGGGGCCTTGCCAAGGCCGCTGGCATTGTCGTCGCCCTGCGCGGGGAGTGGTGCCGGCAGCGGCGCGTAACGCGGCGAGGTCGCGGTGGGCGGGGCCTGGTCGGCGCGGAAGAAGGCATCGTCATCGCGGCCGCCGGAAAGGACCAGCGCGAAGAGCACCAGCCCGATCACGAAGGCCAGCAGAACCCAGAGCAACGAGCGCCGCGCCGGGAGCCACGTGGACAGATCGAAGCCGGGACGGTGCGGTGCGGGAGCTGGGGCGGGTGTCGACATGGGCATCTTCGCGGGTGCGCTCGCCCGATTCTGCCGATCGCGGCGTTAATGGTTCGGCAATCGGTCGCCCTGATGCGGGGTTACACGCGATAATCGCGACTTCGATCACCCAAGTCCTTTGCCATGCTCGATCCGAACCTGCTGCGTCACAATCCCGCCGAACTCGCCGCGCGCCTGCGCCAGACCCGGGGCTTCGAGCTGGACGCCAGCGCGCTGGAAGCGCTGGAGGCCGAACGCAAGCAGATCCAGATCCGCACCCAGGAACTGCAGAACCTGCGCAACACGCGCTCCAAGGCGATCGGCCAGGCCAAGGCCAAGGGCGAGGACGTGAGCGCGCTGATGACGGAAGTCGCCGGCTTCGGCGACGAACTCAAGGCCAGCGAAGCGCGGCTGGAGGTCATCCGCGGCGAGATCGAGGCGATCGCGCTGGCGATCCCCAACCTGCCGCACGAGTCGGTGCCGGTCGGCAAGGACGAGAACGACAACGTCGAGCAGCATCGCTGGGGCACGCCGCGCACGTTCGACTTCCCGGTCAAGGACCACGTGGAACTCGGCGCGCGCAACGGCTGGCTCGACGGCGACACCGCGGCCAAGCTCAGCGGCGCGCGCTTCACCGTGCTGCGCGGCCAGTTGGCGCGCCTGCATCGTGCGCTTGCGCAGTTCATGCTGGACCTGCACACCGGCGAGCACGGCTATCAGGAAACCAGCGTGCCGCTGCTGGTCAACGCCGACAGCATGCGCGGCACCGGCCAGTTGCCGAAGTTCGAGGACGACCTGTTCGCCACGTCTGTAGGCGACGGCGAAACCGCACACAAGCGTTATCTGATCCCGACTTCGGAAGTGCCGCTGACCAACATCGTGCGCGACGAGATCGTCGAGGCCGACGCGTTGCCGCTGCGCATGACCGCGCATTCGATGTGCTTCCGCGCCGAGGCCGGCAGCCATGGCAAGGACACGCGCGGCATGATCCGCCAGCACCAGTTCGAGAAGGTCGAGCTGGTCACCATCGCCAGGCCCGAAGAAAGCTACGCCGAGCACGAGCGCATGACGCGCTGCGCCGAGGTGGTGCTGGAGAAGCTCGGCCTGCCGTACCGCCGCGTGTTGCTGTGCACGGGCGACATGGGGTTCGCGGCGACCAAGACCTTCGACCTGGAGGTCTGGCTGCCTTCGCAGGACACCTATCGCGAGATCTCGTCGTGCTCCAACTGCGAGGCCTTCCAGGCCCGCCGCATGCAGGCCCGCTGGCGCAATCCCGCCACCGGCAAGCCCGAGCTGGTGCACACGCTCAACGGCTCCGGCACCGCCGTCGGGCGCGCGCTGATCGCGGTGATGGAGAACTACCAGAACGCCGACGGCTCGATCACCGTGCCTGACGTGCTGCGTCCGTACATGGGTGGGGTCGAGCGGATCGCCTGAGGGGTTTTATCCTTCGGGAGAAGGTGCCCGAAGAGCCCTGCCTCGAGTAGGGGGCACATGAGGGGCAACGAACCTGCTCTGCTCGAACTCGCAGCACACCAATGTGCTGTTGGTTTTGAACACGCCAATGCTCCGCCGCCCAACCCATCTGCGGGCGGAGAGCCGGCTTTAGGACAAAAAACGGGCCCGCATTGCGGGCCCGTTGCGTTACCGGTTCAAGCGGGGAGGGGTGAACCGGCGACGGACCTCAGGCGGCTTCTGCCAGAGGCGAACGGATCGACGCGTGCGCAGCGGCCAGCGCATCGGCGCGGTGCTGCGGCGAGTAGGCCACGCCCTCGGCGCGCACGATCTCCAAGTCGGTCACGCCCAGGAAGCCAAACACCTGGCGCAGGTAGGCCTCCTGGAAGTCCGCCGGGCTGTTGTCGCCGTACAGGCCGCCGCGACCGCTGGCGATGAACAACCGCTTATTGCCGGCCAGGCCTTCGGGCTTGCCCTCGGCGGTGTACCGGAAGGTGCGGCCGGCCACGGCCACCCGGTCGATCCACGCCTTCAGCGTCGATGGAATGCTGAAGTTGTAAAACGGAGCACCAATCACCACTACATCCGCGTCCAGGAACTGCTGGAGTGTGGCTTCGGCGGTTTCCACCTCGGCCGCGTCGGCCTTGGCCAGGGAGCGGCCGGTCAGGTGCGGCAGCGGGTCGGCGTCCAGGTCGCGGTACTCGACCTTGAGGTCGGCCACCGCGTCCTGCCAGCGGGCCACGATGGCCGCGCTCAGTTCGCGGGTAACCGAGTGGGTGCCAAGGGCACTGGAATCGAGATGCAGGAGCTTCATGATGGGCCTCTGGTTTGAGCGGTCCGGCGGGTGTGCCGGGTTGGAGGCCACTCTAGGTCGTTGCTCAAATGGAATAAATCTGGTCAAATATCACTAACTGTTCCGGAATTGGAATTATGGCCATGCAGGACTTGAACGACCTCTACTACTTCGCCATGGTCGTCGAGCACGGGGGCTTCGCCGCGGCGGAGCGCGCGCTGGGCATTCCGAAGTCCCGCCTGAGCCGCCGCATCAGCCAGCTCGAGACCGACCTGGGCGTGCGCCTGCTGCAGCGTTCCACCCGGCGCTTCGCGGTTACCGACGTGGGCAACAGCGTCTACCGACATGCGCAGTCGATGCTCGCCGAGGCGCAGGCCGCACACGAAGTGGTCGACCGCCTCAGCGCCGAACCGCGCGGCGTGATCCGCGTGAGCGTGCCGGTGGGCATGGCGCAGCAGCAGATGCCCAAGCTGTTGCCGGAGTTCCTCGCGCGTTACCCGCAGGTGCGTGTGCAGTTGCTGGTCAGCAACCGCCGCGTCGACATCATCAACGAAGGCATCGACGTCGCGCTGCGCGTACGTTCCAAGCTCGACGACGACGGCAGCCTGGTGATGCGCAGCTTCGGCCAGATCGCCGAACTGCTGGTCGCCAGCCCCGACTATCTGCGCCGCATGGGCCGGCCCAAGAATCCCGACGAGCTGTCCGACCACGTCACGCTCAGCATGAGCGAGGACGACGCGCGCCAGCGCTGGGAACTGCACGGCCCGGACGGCGACGTGCGCCGCGTCGAACTCAAGCCGCGCGTGATGGGGTTCGATTTCCCCATGCTGATGCAACTGGCCCAGCAGGGCGTGGGCATCACGCTGCTGCCCGAGACCATCTGCGCCGAGGCCGTGCGTCGCGGCGAGCTGGAAGTCGTGCTGCCCGACTGGCGCCTGCCGCAAGGCATCTTCCACGCCGTGTTCGCCTCGCGTCGCGGACTGCTGCCGGCCGTGCGCGTCTTCATTGACTTCATCGCCGAGAAGGCACCGGCCCTGGTCGAAGCCGCCCGCCTGCAGTGCAGCGAAATCCAGGGCAAGCCATGCCCCGAAGACGTAGCAAAGCTGTCACCGCCTGCGAACGTGCCCGTCCCGGCGCCCCGCATCGTTACCGAAGCATGAGAGAATGCGGCCCGCACAACGCGGGCCGCTTCGTCTGGCGGACGCCGCGGCACACCGCTGACGCGGTGTCGCGTCACTTACGGAGAGATGGCCGAGTGGTTTAAGGCAGCGGTCTTGAAAACCGCCGAAGGGTCAAACCTTCCGTGGGTTCGAATCCCACTCTCTCCGCCATCTCGCTGCCGCACCGGCGTGGTCATGCGTGTTGGCAAGCTCGCAGCGTTACCCGCGCCCCTCGACACGATCGATGAATCCGACGATCAGTGCGGCGCATCGTGCCGCATGGGTTTCCAGCAGGAAGTGCGGACCGTCGAGGATGTGCGCTTCCATGCGTGGCAGGTCCTTCATCCAGGACAGTGTTTCGTCGATGGCAAAGAAGACGTCATGGCGACCCCACAGCATCAGAGCCGGTGGCTGTTCGCGCTTGAGGTATTCGGCAATCTCGTCGAACCGCGCCGCGTGGTTGCGGTAATCGAGCACCAGTGCGCGGTGCATTTCGAGGCGGCCTGGCAATGACATGACCCGCCAGTCTTCTTTCCACGTTCCGGAATCGATGCGCCTGGCGATATCGTCCGGCACATCGCCCACGTACTGGTAACGCACGCCTTCGAGGTCCAGGTGCGACGTCGCTTCGGCTTCGTTTTCTGGCGTGGGGTTGTCCCAGTAGCTCTGTGTGGCCGCCCACTGCGGTCCCATTCCGCTGCGATGGGCGTTGGCGTTCTGGATGATGAGACTGCGCACGCGATGCGGCGCCCGCGTCGCCAGATGCAAGGCAACGGCGGCACCATAGTCGTGCAGATAGAGGTGGAAGGACTCGACGCCCAACTGTGCGAGCGCCTTCTCCAGCACGTCCGCATAGCACGAGAACGAAGGGCGCTCGACAGGTTGCGATCGACCGAACCCTGGAAGATCAGGTGCAATCACAAAGCACGTCTTCGACAGCGGCTCGATGACGTTCCGGAAGGACGCGGACGAACTCGGGAACCCGTGAATTAGCAGAAGCGCGGGCTTGTTGCAGTCACCGCATGTGCGGACGAATAGCTCGCGCCCGTCTATCGCGATGGTTTGTGATGCTTGCGCGGGGTCGTCTGCCATCGTTGCCTCGTCCAGTGGATGCGTCATCAGCGGCGACGGTTGTTACGCCCGTTCCGGTGACCTGCGCGTCAAGGAAGCCTCACCGGATTACTCACGGCTCCTTCACCCGCGAAGGCGATCCTTCGCGCTCATGGAGGCAGGCGCTAGGCCAGCACTCGCGACCGCAGGACGCATCGTCTAGTAGGGCCTGCCTGCACGCAGCCGCGCTTGCGGTCACGTTGCGCTTCCACGGGCCGGTTAGCGGTGCCGTAGATCAGCTGATCCGTCGCCCACTGATCAAGTAGTCGCAAGTATTCACCGCCGAGCCGATGACCGGCCGGCATGCGAACTCCTGGTGGATGCCACGGTGCGCCGCAAGATCGCGACGCAAGAACTCAAGGGAGCCTGGCGCATGCATCGCAGGGAATTTCTGGGTGCTCTGGCAACCTCCCCGGTGATGCTGGTCATGTCCGGTTGCGCGGGCAGCGGCAGGGCTGCTATCGACGAGAGCGGTTCGGTGATGACAGTGCTTGGCCCAGTCGATGCCGGAACTCTCGGCATGACGCTGATCCATGAGCACCTATACGCCGACCTTCGGCCCTACGCGGAGCAGGCGGGGAATCCGCTGTCGCCTCCTGCGGAAGTCGTCGATGTGGTGCTGCCCTACTTGCGCGACATCCATCGGCTGGGCTGCCGCACGCTGGTCGACTGCACCGCGACGACGCTCGGTCGCAATCCCGCATTGATCCGCCAACTGTCGGAAGCAAGCGGATTGCACATGTTGACGGTCACAGGAGCCTACGTCGCTGCAGGTGGGCGCTTCACTCCGTCCTACGTGCTGGACGAAACCGACGCGCAACTGGCGCAGCGCTCGATCGGCGAGTGGCGCAACGGCATTGACGGAACGGGCGTCCGGCCCGGCCTGATCAAGCTGGGCGTCGAGAATGATCTGCTCGGCGATACCGAGCGAAAGGTGCTGCGGGCGGCGGCGCGCACGCATCTCCAGACGGGCCTGGTCATCGCGTCGCACACGGGGCCGTGGGGTGATGTCGAACCCGGACGTAACGGATGCTGCGCCTTCGCCCAGTTGGAACTGCTGGGCGCCGAAGGCGTCGCACCAGCGGCGTATGTCTGGGTGCACGCGCAGAATGAAGTCCAGGCCAGTCATCACGTGCGCGCGGCGCGGGACGGTGCGTGGGTGTCGTTCGACGGCTTCAGGCCCGGTCAGGAAGGTGCCTATGTCGCGCTGATCAGGCGGATGTGGGAAGAAGGGTTGCTGGATCGCGTGCTGGTTTCGCAGGATGCGGGCTGGTACAGCGCCGGCCAGCCACGCGGTGGCGAGTTCAAACCGTTCACACCGCTCTTCACCGCATTGATCCCGGCCCTGCGCGATGCAGGCTTCGACGACGAGGATCTGCGCACGTTGCTTGTCCGCAATCCCGCGCGTGCGTTTACGATTCGCGTGCGCGTTCGCCAGAGCTGACTCTTTGGGCTCTTCGGACGCCTCAGGCGTGACGCACGCCGCGACCTTGCGGCACTTCCGCGGCACGTGGGTCGCCGATCATCGAGAGGTAACGGCACAGGTTGCGAGGGCGATAGCTCTCGTCGGCATCCCAGCGCTGCAGCACGGAGGGATGCAGCGACTGCGTGGGATCGCGCCGGGTGGTCTTCAGGTCCGGCTGCTTGTCGTGCTCGGCGGCCATGCCGATGACACGGTCGATGCCGGGCGTGAGCCGATACAGTTTGGTCTTGGAGTTGTGCTGCGGCGCGCGCGGATCCGGGTGCAGTGCATTGGTCGGGTCCTGTTCGACCATCGGATCCATGCCCAGTCCATTTGCACTGGCCTTGTCGCGCATCCACGCCAGCGTGATGTCGGACAGGTTGCCCTGGTCGCTGCGCGGATAACCGCCGCCGATGTCGCTGTGCACTCCGGCGAACCATACCTGTTCCACCGTCTGCCCGGGCTTGTCGATGGGGGTCCAGCGCGCGGCTTCGAACGGCGCGCGACGTTCGTCGATGGCGAGGGCCTGGCAGGCGTACTGCACGCTGCCGCTGAGCTCGACGTCATGGAACTTGTATTTGTGCGCAGTCAGCGAACGCAGGCCGCGCACGGGGATACCCAGCGCGCCGACCGTATCCCACACGCCGATCATGCGGATCGGGATCGGCTGGTCGCCTGCGACGGAGTACCGGCAGCGGAAGTCGGTCGGGCCCCTGGTGTCGGGCTTGAAATCGTCGCAGTAGGTGCGGATCGCATCGGCGTAGAGGTCCGAGTGCTTGCGGTGCAGGATGCCGCACTTGCGGATCATGCCGCCCAGGCTGCGCACGGTATACGCACCGCGGCTGAAGCCGAACAGGTAGATCTCGTCGCCCAGCTCGTAATTGAGGATGAGGAAGCGGTAGGCGTCCCACAGGTTCTCGTCGAGGCCCTTGCCGAATGCACCGCCGCTCCACCGGTCGATCAGGTTGCCTGTGCCGACGCCCTGGTCGTAATAGGTGAGCTGCGGGACGCCGCCGTTCTGTTTGGCCACGCGCATCGCCAGGCGCACCACGTTGGTGGGGCAGGGCTTGCCGTTGCGCGCCTGGTCGGCGCTGTTCCAGGTCCCGTCACAGAAGATCGCGAGCCGCTTCATGTGCGTCGCTCCGTGTGCATACTTGAAGAGGAACGCACGCGTGCCGAGAAGGCGGTCAGACAGTGCTGTTCAAACCATGCTGCTCAGACGCGCTGTTCAGGTGACGCTGGTTAGGCAGGGCGCTAGCGAAAATCTCGCGACGTGGTCTGCAGCTCGCCCAGCAGCGGACTCAGGTCGGTCAGCTGTCCGGCAATCAGGTGCTCCACGCCATCCACGCGCTCCCACCGGCCGCGCACGGCCAGCAGGGTGGAGTCCAGCAGCGGCTTGCGCTGGCGCGCAGCGAGGTCGGGCCACACGATCACATTGATCATGCCGTGCTCGTCTTCCAGCGTGACGAAGATGGTGCCCTTGGCAGTGGCGGGACGCTGGCGCTGCGTGACCAGGCCGGCCACGTGCACGCCGCGGCCGTGGCGTGTGTCGCGCAGGTCGCGCGAGCCACGGATGCGCCGCGCATCCATCTGCGGTCGCAGCAGGGCCATCGGATGGGCGGCCAGGCTCAAGCCGGTGGCGCGATAGTCCGACAGGATTTCCTCGCCGATCCGCGGCGCAGGCAGTTCGATCACGTCCTCCTGCGGACTGCCGGGCAGCAGCGGACGGCGACGTTCCAGGCCCGCCACGGCCCAGCGCGCTTCGTGACGGTTGCCGATGAGGCTGCGCAGCGCATTGGCTTCGGCCAGCGCATTGCAGGCCTTCTCGTCCAGCTGCGCACGCTGGCGCAGGTCCTGCAGGTCAGCGAACGGCCGGCGGGCGCGTGCGGCTTCGATGGCGCGGCCTGCGGTTTCAGACAGGCCTTTCACTTCGCGCAGGCCCAGACGAATCGCCGGCTGCTGCCCGTTCGCAGGCTGGTCAACATCGATGGTGCCGCCGGCCAGCGTGCAGTCCCAGTCGCTGTGCATCACATCCACCGGCAGCACCTCGACGGGCGCACGCATGGCGAGTGCACGTTCCTTTTCATTGGAAAACTCATCCGCGGCACGCAGCGGCGCGCCGCGCCGGGCGTCCTGCACGATCTGGCTGGCCGAATAGAAACCCATCGGCTGCGAGTTGAGCAGCGCACAGGCGAACGCGGCCGGCTCATGCCGCTTGAGCCAGCAGCTCACGTACACCAGTTTGGCGAACGAGGCGGCGTGGCTCTGCGGGAAGCCGTAGGAGCCGAATCCCTTGATCTGCTCGAAGATCTGGTCGATGAACGTTTCCGAGTAGTTCTTGGAACGCATGCATTCGCGGATACGCTGCCGATGCGGCTCCATGTCGCCGCCGACACGCCAGGCCGCCATCGAACGTCGCAGCTGGTCGGCTTCACTGTCGCTGTAACCGGCGTGCATCACCAACTCCATCACCTGTTCCTGGAACAGCGGCACGCCGAGCGTGGGTTCGAGGATGGTTTTCACCTCCGGTGAGGGGTAGTCAACCTTCTCCTTGTCCATCCGCCGCCGCAGGTACGGATGCACCATGCCGCCCTGGATGGGACCGGGGCGCACGATTGCCACCTCGATCACCAGGTCGTAGAAGTTCTTGGGTTTAAGTCGCGGCAGCATCGTCATCTGCGCGCGCGATTCGATCTGGAACACGCCCACCGTATCGGCGCGCTGGATCATCGCGTAGGTCGGTTTGTCGCCTGGCGGGATGGTGGCCATCTCGTATGTGCGGCCGCGATGGCGCTTCACCAGGTCCAGTGCCTTGCGGATGCAGGTCAGCATGCCCAGCGCCAGGCAATCGACCTTGAGCAGCTTCATCGTCTCCAGGTCGTCCTTGTCCCACTGGATGATGGTGCGGCCGTCCATCGCGGCGTTTTCCACCGGCACGACAGTGGACAGCGACGATTCGGAAATGACGAAGCCGCCTACGTGCTGGGACAGATGGCGCGGGTGGTTTTCCAACTTCGCGGTCACATTCAGCACGCGCACGATCAGCGGATTGGTTGGATCGAAACCGGCTTCGGTCAGGCGCTGCTCCATCTCGGTGCCGGCGTTGCCCCAGCCATAGCAACTGGCGAGCAGGGCGATCTGGTCCGGCGGCAATCCGAACGCCTTGGCGACGTCACGCACGGCACTCTTGCCCCGGTAGCGGATGACGGTGGCAGCCAGCGCGGCGCGTTCGCGGCCGTACTTGTTGTAGACGTATTGCAGGACTTCCTCGCGGCGTTCGTGTTCGAAGTCGACGTCGATATCGGGTGGTTCGTTGCGTTCTTCCGAAAGGAAACGCGCCATCAGAAGACGGCTTTCGGCGGGATTCACTGCGGTAATGCCAAGCGCGTAGCACACGGCGGAATTGGCCGAGGAGCCACGGCCCTGGCACAGAATTCCCTTGCTTTTCGCGAAGCGGACGATGTCCTCGACGGTGAGAAAGAACGCTTCGTATTCGAGCTTGGCGATGAGGGCCAGCTCGGTTTCGATCCGTCGCTCGACGTCCGGTCGTACACCTTCCGGCCAGCGTTCGCGCATCCCGGCCAGTGTCAGCGCCCGCAGGTGCGAGGCCGGGGTTTCGCCATCGGGTATCAGTTCCTTTGGGTATTGATATGGCAGCTTCTTTCCGATGTCGAAGACGCAGCGTCCTGCCAGTTCGACCGAGGCCTGCAGCAGCTCGTGCGGATAAATGTTGCCCAGGGTCGAACGCGCACGCAGATGACGCTCGCCGTTGCGGAACAGGTGCGCGCCGCATTCGCTCAGCGGCAGGTTGTGGCGAATGGCCGTCATGGTGTCCTGCAGCACGCGCTGGCTGCGCAAGGCCATGTGCACGTCGCCCGCGGCCACGGCGGTCATGCCCAGCGCTTGCGACAACGTCATCAACGTTTCCAGGCGAAGCCGGTCGTCCTGTTCGCGATGCAGCTCCACCGCCAGATGCGCGCGTTCGCCAAACACGCGACGCAGCCAGCGACCGGGCCCGATGTCCGCTTCGCCCTGCGGTGACACGTCCGGCAACCACAGTGCGAATACGCCTTGCGCATCGGGTACGAACAGCGCCTCGACATCAGCGCGTGACAGTCGGTAGGTGCCTTTTTTGGCGGCCCTGCGACCGCGCGTGATGAGCTCACACAGGCGCTGGTAACCCGTGGCGGTTTCCACCAGCAGCACGAAGCGGGTGCCGTCGGTCAGGCGGAATTCGCTGCCGACTATCAGGCGAAGTCCGGTGGCGCGGGAGGCTTCCAGCGCACGCACGATGCCGGCCAGCGAGCACTCGTCAGTGATGGCCAGTGCCGTGTAGCCGCACAGGCGTGCGCGTTCGAACAATTGTTCCGCACTGGCCGCGCCACGCAGGAAGCTGAAGTCCGACAGGCAATGCAGCTCGGCATAAGCCGGCGAATCGTCGTCGAGAACATCGTCGTTGGCGGCGTTGCGCAGGCGCAGGCTGACCTGCAGCGCACGCGGGATGTGATCGCCCGGCGTTTCGCGGTCGACGCCGTCGATGGCGTCGTCCCAGCTCATGCGAACCAGCCGTGCAGCATCCAGCCGTCGCGTTTGCCCGGGTCCGCGTAGGCCCAGGCGTGCTGTCCATGCGAAGTTTCGAGGACGTAGTAGTCGCGACGCGCGTCGCCGTCGTCCCACCAGCCGCTTTCCAGCCGTTCCGGGCCGGAAACGATGCGCCGGACCTGCGAATTCAGCGGCACCGGCTGCGGCAGCAGCCAAGTCGGTCGAGGTGGGCGTGGCGGCGCCGCGGACGCGCACAGCGCATCGTCCTCGACTCCGACACGTCGCCATGCGTGTTCGGGCCGCGGATCGCCCGCGGGTGCGACGCGATACACCGCGTCGTCGCCCAGCCGTGCGCGCAGGCGTTCGCGCAGTTGCGGCCACGGCATGGCCTGCGAGGGGCGGGTGTCGAACAGGTCGCGCGCGGCCGGCACGAACGGCGGCAGCTCTCGCGCCATCAGGCGCAGGCCGACCACGGGCTTTTCGATCGCGGCCTGCTCCAGCCGGTTGCGCGCGATGTCCATCAGCAGCGTGGCATCGCGCTCGGCCGCCAGCATGCCGACCGGAACGTCGGTGTGGCCTTCGTCGTGCTCCAGCCGCATGACGAAGCGCTGTACGCCACCATCGCGCGCGGAAAGGTACATGGCCAGGTCGCGCACCAGCCGGCGCAGCGGGAACAGCAGCGCCTGGTGGCTTTCGACTTCGTAACCCAGTTCGATGCGCGCGTCGAAATGATCGGGCGGCTGGTAGTACTCCAGTGCGTCGTCCGCGTCGCCGTACAGCCGGTCCAGATGATCCAGCAGTACGGCGCCAAAACGTCTGCGCAGCCCGTCGCGCGGCAGTTCGCGCAGATCCTTCAACCTATGCACGCCCATGCGATGCAGGCGCGTTCCAGCATCATCCGGCAGCGCGGCACGACGCACGGGAATGCGGTCGAGCACGCCGGCCAGGCCGCGCGCTTCGGTCAGCGCATAACCGTCGCGCAGGCGCGCGAACACGTGCGCCGCGCGCGGCGTGGGCGCCAGCGCGATGCGATGGCGGAAGCCCAGTTCGACCAGGTCGCGGCGCAGGTTCGATTCGAAACGCGGCCAGGGGCCGAACAGGCGGAAGCTGGCACTGGCCTCCAGCACGATCGCGCCCATCCACTGCGCGCTCACCAGCGAACTGTGGCGATACGCCCAGGCCGCGAGGAAGCGGTGGCTGCGCGCTTCGGCCTTGGGGTCGTATTCCTTCAGCGCGGCGTCCGAACACAGTGCATGCGCGGCAGTCAGCCGCATGCCGGCTCGCAATCCGGCCTCAGCCGCTGCGGCATTGACGGCGTACAGGCTTCGCAATTGCGCCGGACCGGTGACCAGCGCGAGCGGGCGCTGCGAATCCTCCTGGCGACGCAGGACGGTATCGAGCGCCAGTTGCGGCAGATGGATGCAGGCCCAGAGCATGACGGCGGCTCAGCACGCCAATTCGCGTACGGACGGCAACGCGAAAGCCTGCGTCGGCACCTGTGCGCCGCGGCACTTGCGCACGCGCCACACGTCTTCGACGCGCTCGATGCGCAGTGCCGCGGGAGAGGGATTGTTCGCATGGCGGCTGTCGCGCACGGCAAACCCCAGGCATTCGCCGCTGTCGGCCGCCACCTGCAGGCGCCGCAGTGAGGGACCGTCGGCATTCGATGGCCAGCCGAGCACGGCCGAAAACGCGGCGCTGCGCAGGCATTGCTCGAACGCCCACAACGCGCCGCGCGATGGCGCTTCAATGATTTCCAGATGACGCAGGTCCACACCGGCCCGCTGCCAGGCCGGCGCATACGGACAGAACGGAGGTGCGATCAGTGCCACCAGCCGACCGGCCTGGGTCAGCCGCGACAGCGTCGGCAGCAGCAATGCGAGTTCGCCGACGCCGTCGGCAGGGATCAGCACTTCACTCAGCGAGCCATGCGGCCAGCCGCCGTGCGGCAACAGTGCATCCAGCGCGGCGAAACCCGTCGATTCCCCCAGCGGCGCCGATGCCGCATGACGCCCGGCACGCCAGACGGTGCGTGCGGACAACAGGGATTCGAGCGGGACGACTTCGGCGGCCATCAGTCGGGACGCACCAGCCCGCAGTAAATACCTTCGATGGCGAAATCGCTGCCGGGCGCGACCTCGATGGGTGGATAGGCCGGATTGCGCGGCAGCAGGCGTAGTCCGTGCGCCGAACGCTGCAGGCGCTTGATCGTGATTTCCTCGTCGATGCGTGCGATCACCACCTGGCCGTCGCGCGCATCATCGGCGCGCTTCACCGCGACCAGATCGCCGTCGAAGATGCCGTCGTCGCGCATCGAATCGCCCTGCACGCGCAGCAGGTAATCGGGACGGGTGGAGAACAGGGCCGGATCGAGCAGCAGTTCGCGCTCGACACCCGCATCGGCACTGATCGGTGCACCGGCCGCGACGCGGCCGAGGACGGCCAGCATCAGGCGATCGTCGCGACGGGATGGGGCAGGGCGGGGTGACGCCAAGCGGATGCCGCGCGCCTCGTTCGGACGCACCTGCAGGTGGCCGGCCTGCTCCAGCCGCTTGACGTGCTTGTGCGCCGCGCAGGCCTGGCGGAAGCCGAACGCGTCCGCGATCTGCTGCAGCGTCGGAGGCAGGCCTTCGGTGTCGGTGTGGCCCTGGATGAAGGCGAGGATCTGCGCCTGACGGGTGGTGAGGTCGGACATCGGAAAGGCCTGGCTGAGGTAAAAATCTATTTACCTTCGCGGCCGCAGGCAAGCCCGACCGCAGACGCGATCGGGCCATGCCGCCGTATCATGGGTTGCGACTGGCTTGTGAATCAGCCAGTTGTGTTGTCCAGTGAAAGTGATGTCGAAGAAGGAGCGCGCGCCCCGCACGCCTATGCCAATGCCCTTCACCCCTTTTCCGCGCGACGGTCGCAGTGCCTTCCGATAGCGCCGTGCCCGATCCGGTCCGGAACCGCAGGACAGGCGTACTGGTACTCGTGCTGTCCCTGCTGGTCGGCCTGCCATTGGCCGGCTACGCCGGCCTGGCGGGTTATTTCTACGCGGCCTGTCCGCCCGGAGACGACCGTCTCGGCTGGACCCTGGCCGTCTATCTCGGCGCGCCGTTGTACTGGTGGTGGTTGGTGCCGTTGGTGCTGACGGCCAGCATTGCGCTCGCCGCCGTGGCTTCCTCGTGGCTTTCGCGATTTTCGGTGTGCAACATCGCTGCCGGCATGGTTGGCGCGGCGGCGATGGTTTTCCTTGCCGCGTTCCTGCTTACCGTCCTCGCGGGTGTCCACGAAAGATGCGGTTTCCCGTGATGCACCAGCAGACGTGCATCGGGCGATAGATCATCGGGCCTGGAAAAGACCGTTGATGTCACCGTAGCCCATTCGTTCTGCATTGATACCGGGATCATCGCCAAGGAATGCGGTCGCCTGCTGGCGAACATGCGCGAAGACGGCTTCGGAGAGCGCTGATCCGGCGCTCAACCGGCGGACACCCAGCGATTCCAGATTGGCCAGGGTCGGTAGATTGGGACGGAGCATGACGTTGAGCGGAAGGACGACACCTTCGGCAACGGCACGGATCTCATCAGCTTCCGTCAGTCCCGGCACGAACAGCCCGTCAGCACCGGCCTGCCGGTATTGCGCCGCGCGTACGAGCACCATCTCGACGCGCTGCTCCGTCGGCGCCAGTCCGCGCAGATAGACATCGGTGCGTGCATTGACGAACACGTCCAGTCCGGCCGCGGCACAACGCTGCCTGATCGCGGCGATCTTCGCGCACAGCATCTCCGGCGCACCGCTGCCGTCTTCCAGATTGATGCCGACCGCGCCGAGTTCGGCGACGCGAAGCACGTTGTCGGCCACGACCGCGGGATTGTCGGAATATCCGCCTTCGACGTCGACGCTGAGCGGCACGCGGATCACCCGTGCGATTTCCTGCACGGCCGTGAGCAGGTGTTCGATCGGCAGTTCGTCGCCGTCGGCATAACCGCGGCTCCAGGCCACGCCGGCGCTGGTGGTGGCGATGGCCGGCGCGCCCAGGCTTTCGATCAGGCGGGCGCTGCCGGCATCCCAGGCATTGGCCAAGCGCAACACGCCCCCGGCATGGAAGCGACGGAAGGCAGCAGCATGGTCGGCGTGTGGATTCACGCGTGAGTCCTCGCAAACAGGTGCGACGTCATCGTTGCAGATGCGTCCGCACCGTGCTCGCCGCTTTCGGACATCAATGCGAGCTGGCGTTTCCGGTACCGCTCTGCTGCGCGTCCCAGCGACGAAGTGCCTGTTCGACGGCATCGACACCACGCGCCACGGCCGTTGCATCGACCTGGTCGAGCGTGTCGCGTTCGCTGTGGATGACCTGCATGACCTTGGCCGGCGTGCGCGACTTCTTGCCTGCGTACGCGTCGAGTACCTGCGTGATCTCGTCGGCACCCACCAGCGAATACGACACCGCCGGCCAGCCGGCGCGGATGAAGGGCAGGTGGTCGGTCGGCGGGTACTGCTCGCCCGGCGAGAAGCCCAGGTCCAGCGCCTGCGTCGCGGCGCGGCTGCTGTCCACCAGCGCGGTCTGCTGGTTAGCCGGCGCCATCATCCACAACGTGTCGCCCCAGCCGAACACGTCGAAGTTGACGTACAGCGCGGGGCGGGTCGAGCCGTCCGTGACGTAGGCCTTGGAGCCAAGCAGGCCGACTTCCTCCAGGTCCCAGAACGCCACGGCGACACGGTGATGCTGCAGCGGCTTGCGCTTGAAACGCTCGGCCAGCGCCAGCACGGTCGCGCTGCCGGATGCGTTGTCGGTCGCGCCGTGGCCGGTCTCGACGCGATCGGAATGCGCGCCCAGCAGCAGCAGCGGTGCATTCGCCAAGCCGCTCACGTCGGCCAGTAGGTTCTCGCCGGTGCGGTCGTTGGCCTGGAAGGCGACCGTGCGCGGAGCCAGGCCCAGCGTATCGAGCCGGGCGGCAATAGCCTTACGCCGCTGGGCATTGTCGCCCGCCTCCGCGATGGCGCGTACGTCGCCCAGCCATTGCGAGGCGGCCGTACCGGCCGGTGCCGCGGTGGCAGCCGGCGCCTGCGGGGTTCGGACGGCAGGCGAGCAGGCAGTAAGAAAAAGGATCGGAAGCGTCGCAACTATCAGTCGGCGCATGGGCAGAGGTCCCCTTTAGAATCCCGGCAGTGTGCCTGAGGCCGCGGTCAACGCGATGGGGCCGAAGGTCCTGCCCGCCAGATTCGGCGAACCGCTACCGGAGTGAAAGGATGACCATCCGAGTGTTCATCGTGGACGACCATGCGCTGGTGCGTACCGGCATGCGCATGATCCTGTCGGCCGAAACGGACATCGAAGTGGTGGGCGACGTCGAGACCGGCGAGGAAGCCATGCCGCTGATCCGCCGGATCAAGCCCGACGTGGTGCTGTGCGACCTGCACCTGCCCGGACTCAGTGGCTTGGAAGTCACCGAGCGCGTCGTCAAGGGCGACCATGGCACGCGCGTCATCATCGTTTCAGTGCTGCAGGACGGCCCCATGCCCAAGCGCCTGCTGGAAGCCGGCGCCTCAGGCTATGTGGGCAAGGGTGGCGATGCCGGCGAACTGCTGCGCGCCATCCGTGAGGTCGCACGCGGCAAGCGCTTCCTCGCCAGCGGCATCGCCCAGAAGCTGGCGCTGGCCGGCATCGACGGCGACGCATCGCCGTTCGACAGCCTGTCGCCGCGCGAGATGGAAATCGCGCTGCTGCTGGTCCAGGGCCTGCGCCAGGACGACATCGCCAAGCGGCTGAGCCTGAGCGCCAAGACGGTCAACACGCACAAGACGCGCCTGTTCGAAAAACTGGAAATCACCGACTCCATCGCCCTGGCGCGCCTGGCCAGCCGCTATGGCGTGATCGATCCGGCCAAGGCAATCTGACGAATTACGGGCCTCTGACAGAGGACGGAATGAAGCCGTTTGCCTTTTCGTTCGCGATGCTCGCGAGTGGTTCCGCCCTTGCGGCCGAGCCTTATCACGTCGAGAACATCATGCTTCTGCAGCCCGACTTCGTGCTGCAGGAACGGGTTCGGGTCGACGAACTTGCGCATTACATCCAGGCCGTAAATGCGGCCGCTAAAGCCAACCTCCAAAACGTCACCGCACCGATGCCGTCCTCCGGCTTCGTAGTGATGGCCGTGCGTCCGGGCGGTCGCTCGAAGGCATGGCTCGATTTCACGCCGCCGCTTGCGCCTGCCACGGATGCAGGGCTTCGCTCCGCGGTGGAGCGGGTAACACCGTTCCAGGCGAAGGAGGGCGTGGTCGTCTTTGCTATCCGCTCGACGTTGTGGGGCGCGCCTCCCACGCAGCAACAAGGTCCGTTTCCGGTTGAGTGGAGGCAGGTCCTGGATTCGCCGGGCGCACCCGTCGAAATCGGCGAACTGGTCGAGCGGGTCTGGCCTGCCGGGGCAGGGGGCTGACGCACTCTTTCGTTGCCGCGCCGGACGCAACATCGCCCTGAATTCGCAATGCCTGACAAGACTCAAGCAGGCTGTGGCGTGATCGAGGTTTTCCGTTCCGTCCTTCGATAGCGAAACGTGCGACCGATCGGCGGAACGATCCAGGCAGCGACATTGGAACGAGATGTGTGGGATCAAAAAGAGACTGGCCGCACGAGGCGGCCAGTCTTCATTGCGCGTAGTTGTTCCAGGGAACTCAGGCGTGGCCCTGTTCCTGCTTGCGCTCCGGTTCCTGCGATTCCGCAGCATGGATGTGCTCGGCCGCAGTCTCGGCCGGAGTGGCTTCGACGGTTTCGGCCGGGGTCTCATCCACGTCTGAAGCCTGGCGATCGGCGTCGCCCGACACGGCGGCTTCGACCGGCGCTGGCACCGGTTCGCTTTCCACTGCCGGCACGCGGGCGTCCGGCGGCAGCGAATCGAACAGGCCCGGCGTACGCGGCAGGTCGGTCGCGTTGGCCTGCGGACGCGAATCGGCGGCTTCAACGGCATCCTGCTGTGGCGCCCTGGCAACGTCTTCCTCGCGCTGCGGCGGAACCGGCACGGGGTCGATGACCTCGGGCTGATCCACCTTTTCCGGCGCAGGAACGGTCTCGGGTTCGACCACCGGCTGCTCGACCACCACTGCTGGCTCGTCGGCGGGTTCCTGTTCCGTGGGTTGTTCCGGCTGGGCTGCAGCCTGCTGCGGCTCCGGCGTCGTCGCCTGGACCGGTGCGGTCTCGACCGCGCCCGGTTCGATCGTCGTGCTCGAGGCAGCCGTTGCCGTCACGGCAGCGGCTACCGCCGCGGCCTGCGCGGGCGTAGCGGCAGGAGCGGGCGAAGGCGCCGCCGGCGCGGCGTTCACAGTGGCAGAAGCGGCAGGACGAACCGGCTCGCCTTCGTCCTCGAAATCGAACTCCGGCTGCGAGCGCTGGGCGACCGTCTGTGCGTTCGGCATGGCCTGCGGCTCGAGATCGGCCTCGTCCTCGTCATCGAACGACGCACCGTCTTCGTGCAGGTTCATCGCCTCCTCGCCACCGGCGGCGGCTTCAGTGCCACCGCGACGACGGCGGCGGCCACCACGACGGCCGCGACGACGGCGACCGCCACCCTCGCCAGCGCCTTCCGCGTGCGCCTGTGCGTCCGGCGCGCCTGCGGCGGTGGTGTTCGCCTGCGTGGTTTCAGCCGGGGCTTCCGTCGCTGCAACTGCGGCTGCTACGACGGCCGGAGCCGCGATGGCTGCGCTTGCCGCTTCGGCAGCCGGAGTCGCCTCGATCTTCGGTTCGGGCTTGGCGACCGGAGCGGGCTTGGGCTTCTCGATCTGTTGCTGCTGCGGCTGCTGCTGGGCGCGTTCCTCGGGCTGCTGCTTGGGCGGCTTGGGCTGCTGTTGCTGCTTCTGCTGCTTGGGCTGCTGCTGTTGTTGCTGTTGCTGTTGTTGTTGTTGCTGCTTTTGCTGCTGGGCAGGCTTCTCGCGACGCTGTTCCTCACGGCGCGGCTGCTGCTGCGCCTGATCTTCGCGGCGGCCATCGCGGCCCTGCTTGCCGTTGCGGTTGTCGCGACCGTCGCGGCGCTTGTCGTTGCGGTCGCCGCGCTCGCTGCGTCCGCCACGGTTTTCCTGCGGGCGCGCGGCTGGCATCGGCTCGACGGCGATGGGCGCGCTGCCGCCCCGGAAGAAACGCAGGATGCGCTCGACCACACCGACGGAGTGGGTCGGGGCGGTCACGACCGGGGCGGGCGCCGGTGCCGGCGCGGCCGGTTGCTCGCGCGGTTCGCGCAGCGGGGCCGGCTGGGCCGGCTTGACGTTGGTCACCGCCGGCGCGGCCGGGATGTTGAGGTGGGCCTTGGTCAGCGCGTGCGTCGGCAGCTTGCGCGGCGTGCCGCGCTGGTAGCTCGGCTTGTTCGACTCCTCGCCGAGTTCGTTCTCGCGGATGCGCGTGACTTCGTAGTGCGGAGTGTGCAACTGCTCGTCGGCGACGATGACGATGGGCGCGTCGTGGCGCTTCTCGATCTCGCTGAGCGCGCGGCGCTTCTCGTTGAGCAGGTAGTTGGCGATCTCGGTCGGCGCCTGCACCAGAACCTGGCCGGTGTTCTCCTTCATCGCGTGCTCTTCGGCCAGTCGCAGGATCGACAGCGACAGCGATTCGACGCTGCGCATGCGGCCATGGCCTTCGCAGCGCGGGCAGACGATCTGGCTGGATTCGCCCAGGCTCGGGCGCAGGCGCTGCCGGCTCAGTTCGAGCAGGCCGAAGCGCGAGATGCGGCCGATCTGCACGCGCGCGCGGTCCTGCTTGAGTGCGTGCGCCAGGCGGTTCTCGACCTCGCGCTGGTGCTTGTTGCTGGACATGTCGATGAAGTCGATCACCACCAGGCCGCCCAGGTCGCGCAGGCGCATCTGGCGGGCGACTTCGTCGGCCGCTTCCAGATTGGTGTTGAACGCGGTTTCCTCGATGTCGCCACCCTTGGTGGCGCGCGCGGAGTTCACGTCGATGGCGGTCAGCGCCTCGGTCTGGTCGATGACCAGCGCGCCGCCGGAGGGCAGGCGGACCTCGCGTTCGTACGCGTTCTCGATCTGCGACTCGATCTGGAAGCGGTTGAACAGCGGGGTGTCGTCCGTGTAGTGCTTGAGCTTGCGCAGGTTGTGCGGCATCACCTGCTCGACGAAGTCACGCGCTTCGGCGTACATCTCCGGCGTATCGACCAGGATCTCGCCGATGTCCGGGCGCATGTAGTCACGCAGTGCGCGGATGATCAGGCGCGATTCCTGGTAGATCAGGAACGTGCCGGGCTTGCTCAGCGCGGCCTCGGCGACGGCCTTCCAGACCTGCAACAGGTAGTCCAGGTCCCACTGCAGCTCTTCCGCGTCGCGGCCGACGCCGGCGGTGCGGATGATCACGCCCATGTCGTCGGGGATGTTCAGCGCGTCCATCGCGCGCTTGAGCTCGGCGCGGTCCTCGCCCTCGATGCGGCGCGAGACGCCGCCGGCGGTCGGCGAGTTGGGCATCAGCACCATGTAGCGGCCGGCCAGCGAGATGAACGTGGTCAGCGCCGCGCCCTTGTTGCCGCGTTCTTCCTTGTCGACCTGGACGACGATTTCCTGGCCTTCGCGCAACAGTTCGCGCAGGCCGGCCTTGTTGTGGTCGACGCCGGACTGGAAGTAATCGCGCGAGATTTCCTTCAGCGGCAGGAAGCCGTGGCGCTCGGCGCCGTAATCGACGAAGGCGGCTTCCAGGGAGGGTTCGAGCCGGGTGATGCGGCCCTTGTAGATGTTGGACTTCTTCTGTTCCTTGGCCGGCTGTTCGATGTCGATGTCGTACAGGGTCTGGCCGTCGACGATGGCGACGCGCAGTTCTTCCGCCTGCGTCGCGTTGATCAGCATTCGCTTCATTGTTGCGTTCCTCGCGCGCTCCTGCGCGTGGTCGGCGCAGAACGCATGCGCGTCCTGCAGCCGCGGAACGCCGTGGGCGTTTCGCCTCTGGATACCGCAAGCCGGCCAGCGCATGACCAAGGTGGTCGGGCGGCCGGCTTCAAGTTTTCCAGCGCTACGACACCACGGCACGCCGCGGGAGCGCTTGTTGTTTCTTTCCTGACTGCTAGGGCCGGCGGCGCGAACGCCGCGCGGGACGTGTTCATCACTGGCGGTTTGACCCGCTCCGGCAAGGTCCGGTTCCGCCGGGCCATCGCTGCTAACATGGCTGCCCCGGGGGCAGTGGTTAGACGCGGACCGGAATCGCAGGAAAGGGCTTTCGGCCTTTGGAGTGCAACTTCCTGCGAAATCAAAACCTTATCTCGCGTCGCGAGTGTAACAGATAACCCCCGCCGGATGACCCATTCAGCCCCACCCAAGGCCGGCCAGGCCGCCCCTTCGTCCGCCGACGACCGCCAGGTCCGCACCGTGAGGGTGCCGGACGATCGCGCCGGGCAGCGGCTGGACAACTTCCTGCTGGGACAACTGAAGGGCGCGCCGCGCTCTCTGGTCTACAAGCTGGTCCGCTCGGGCCAAGTCCGGGTGAACGGCGGCCGTGCCAAGGCTGAGCGCAAGCTGGAAGGCGGGGACGAAGTGCGGATCCCGCCGGTTCGTCTCGCTGAGGCCGGAGAACGTCCCGCGCCGCCCAAGAGTCTGTTGGCTGCGCTGGAAGCGGCGATCGTCTTCGAGGATGCCCGTCTGCTGGCACTCAACAAGCCGTCCGGGCTGGCCAGCCACGGCGGCAGCGGCATCAGCCACGGCGCCATCGAGTCGCTGCGCGCCCTCCGGCCCGGCCAGACCCTGGAACTGGTGCACCGCCTGGATCGTGACACCTCCGGCCTGCTGGTGGTGGCCAAGAAGCGGTCCGCCCTGACCGAACTGCAGGCGTTGATGCGTGAAGAGGGTGGCATCTCCAAGCGCTACCTGGCGCTGCTGGCCGGCCGCATGCCCGATGGCGTGATGACGGTCGACGCCCCGCTGCACATCGGCCTGCGCCAGGGCGGCGAGCGCCACGTGCAGGTCAATCCGGCCGGCAAGCCCTCGCTGAGCCATTTCAAGGTGCTTGAGCGCAGGGGCGGGCAGTCGTACTGCGAAGTCCGCATCGAGACCGGCCGCACGCACCAGATCCGCGTGCATGCGCAGCACATCGGTCATCCGGTCGCGGGCGACGACAAGTACGGCGATCCCGAGGTCAACAAGCGGCTGCGCGAGCAGGCGGGGCTGAAGCGGCTGTTCCTGCACGCTTCGACGCTGGAGTTCGCGCTCGACGGCGGCAAGGCGCCGTACCTGCTCAATGCGCCGCTGGCGCCCGAACTTATCGACGTGCTGGATCGGCTGAAGTAGGGCCTCGCGGTTCCCTATGACGCGAATGCCGCAGGAGCTCGCGACTTGCTGCTTAGGCGTCATCCCCGCGCAGGCGGGGATCCAAGAGGCCGACGTGTCACGGCCGAGGCCGGCTTGCCGCACCTGAAAGATGGATTCCCGCCTACGTGGGAATGACGAGCAAAAATGCCCCGCGCCATCAACCGCCGCTGCGCCGCCGCTGCTCGTCGAGCACGTAGCACGACTGCGGCCGCACCTGCGGCGGACGGAAGTTGACCGGCACCTGCAGCTTGCTGCTCTGCGGCTGGCCGCCGCGCGTGGCCGGCTTGAAGCGCCATTGGCGCACGCCCTCCAATGCCGCCTTGTCGAGCGCGGCGACGCCGCTGCCGTGCAGCACCTCGACCGCGCTGGGGCGTCCATCCGTGCCCACCGTC
Source organism: Lysobacter sp. (assembly GCF_035655815.1). Lineage (NCBI taxonomy): Bacteria > Pseudomonadati > Pseudomonadota > Gammaproteobacteria > Lysobacterales > Lysobacteraceae > Lysobacter > Lysobacter sp. The sequence goes on along the minus strand of NZ_DASRTS010000038.1, from coordinate 84,352 downwards.
ATCGCCAGCACTACCTGACCGCCGACGTTGTCGCAGGCCAGCTCTTCCGGATAGCCCGGCGGCGGCGTGTCCACGGCCAGCAGTTCGGTGGTGGGAACCGCCGGCGCAGGTGGCTGCTGCGGCTGGCAGGCCGACAGCGCGAATACGGCGAGCGCAGGCAGGACGATGCGGGTGCGGCGTTGGATGCTCATGCGGACGGCCTCGCTGTCGGACAGGTCGTATCAGGGCGTCAGGGCGTCGGCCTTGGCGGCACAGATGAAGTCGTTCTCGCTCAGGCCGCCCACGTCGTGGGTCGAATAACGCACGACGCAGCGGTTGTAATGCACGCCCAGGTCGGGGTGATGGTCCTCGCGATGCGCTACGTACGCCAGCGCGTTCACGAAGGCCATGGTTTCGTAGTAGTCCTTGAAATGGAACGTGCGGGTGATGGCATGGCCTTCCTCGACCACCTCCCAGCCCGGCACCTGCGGCAGCAGCTCGCGAACGCGCGCCTCGCTGAGCCGGTGCTCGCTGCCGCGTCGGGCAAGGCAATGGGCCTGGGCGAGGGGAATGAGGTCGTTCACGGCGGGAAGCTCCTTGCGGGCATACGCCGACTGAATGGAACGCTGCGTCGGCGGTCGTGGAGGGAAGGCGCGCCATCGGGCTGCGCTTACCCCGCTAGAATAGCCCCATGATCAATATTTCCGAATCCGCCCAGCGCCACTTCCGCAAGCTCATCGAGCGCGAGGCCCTGCCGGGGCTGGGCGTGCGGCTGAGCGCGGTCCACGCCGGTACGCCGCGTGCCGACGTGCGCCTGGAGTTCGCCGAGCCCGGCGATCTGCACGGCGACGAGTGGGCAGTGGATTGCGAGGGCTTCACGATGTGGCTCGATGCGGCCAGCGTGAAGTTTTTGGACGGCGCGGAGATCGACTACGAAACCCAGTCCACTGGCGGCCAGCTGCAGATCCGCGCACCGAGGATCAAGGGCGAGGCGCCGGCCGATTCGGCATCGCTGGTGGAGCGCGTGCACTGGATCGTCGAGCACGAGATCAACCCGCAGCTGGCTTCGCATCGTGGCCATGTCTCGGTGCAGGAAGTGACGGCCGACGGCGTCGTGCTGCTGCGGTTCGGTGGCGGCTGCCACGGCTGCGGTATGGCCGACGTGACGCTGAAGCAGGGCATCGAGAAGACCCTGATGAGCAAGGTGCCCGGCGTGACCGCGGTGCGCGATGCCACCGATCACGCGACCGGCGAGGCACCTTACATCCGCCGCGACACGGCAGCCTGACCGGAAGCCGGCGACGAGATGTTCTCCGCCGCCGATCTGATCCACGCCCTGCAGCGAAGGCTGCAGCTCATTTCGCCGCACAAGCGTCGCCCGCCGGGTGAGTTCCCGCCGGGCTGGCAGGCGTGGTTCGACGCCATGCGCGCACGCGCCGGCGCGGTTCGCGGCGCGACCGCCGACGCGATGGTCGCGGTTTTCCTGCAGCGACCGTTGACGATGCGCCCGGCACGCCTGGCCGAACTCACGCGCTGGCAGGCGTTCGGCACGCTGTGGCGCCAGGAGTGGCACGGCAACGAGCCGCGCGATCGCCACGATCGCCGCATGCACTGGTTCGCGGTGACGTTCACCGTGCTGTGGCATGTGTTCTTCGCGGCGATGCTGCTGTACCTGATGTACCTGCGCTTCATGCAGCTCACCGCGGCGCCGCAGGGCGAGCAGGTGGTGATGGTGGAATACATCGGTCGCGGCACGCCAGAGGAACCGGGCGGCGGCGCGCAGGAGCCGAGTGATCAGCCGGCCGAAGCGCAGCCTGCAGCGCCGCAAGCTGCCGCCACGCCGCAACCCGCCGCCGAGGCCGCCGCGGCGCCTCAGCCGACGGCACCTGCGCCGGTCATGTCCGCGCCGCCGGCACCCCCTGCACCGAGCGTCGATGCGCCGATTCCGGAAATCGCGCAGCGCGAAGTGCCCGAGCCGCAGATTCCGCCGCAGCCGACGCCACCGGTGGAGCAGCCGGTGACGGTGAGTGAACCTGCACCGAGCGAGCCGACCGTCTTCGTGCTGCCGCCCACGCGTCGACAGCCGCCGCAACCCACGCTTGCCGCACCGGAACTGAGCTCGCAGACGCCGCAGGTGCGTGTGACCGACGTGACCGAACCGGTGCAGCCGATCCGCCGCGACATTCCGCCGGCCGAGATCGCTGCGCCGACGATCGAACAGCGTCCGCGTGAAGTGACCGTGCGCGATGTTCCGGCTCCCGTGCAGCGCGTGCCCGTGCGCGAACTGCCGGTGCCGACAACGCCCGTGCCGCAGGTGCGCTCGACCACGCCGGAAGTACGCACGCGCGAGATCCCGACGCCGCCGGTGCCGGGCACGGCGGCCGCCGCCGCAGCGCCTGCGCCCGCGACCCCGGCGACTTCGACTGCGGCCCAGGCGCCCGCGGCGACAACGTCTGCAACCCCTTCTCCGGCCGGTACGGCTCCGACAGGAACGGCGCCCTCCGCGGCGAGCACCACGGGTACGCCCGCGCCCAGCGCACAGGCGCCGGGCACGTCCGGCGCCGGTACGCGTCCGGCCACCGCGGGTGCGGGACCGCAGCCGACGCCAACGTCGGGCACCTGGTCCACGCCGACGCGCGGCGACGACTGGGGCGAGTCCACCCGCAATCGACCCGGCGGGCAGCGTGGGCTGACGCCGGGGCTGTACAACAGCGACGGCAGCGTGCGCGTGCCTGAGCCTTCGGGTTCGGCATCGCCCGGCCAGCCGCCGGGCACGATCACGGAGGAAATCCGGGACCTCGACCGCGCCGGCACGTGGCTCAAGCGCAAGCCGAACGATTTCGAACCGACGACGTTCGACAAGTACTGGGTGCCGCACGAAACCCTGCTCGCGGAGTGGGTGCGCAAGGGCGTGCAGAAGGTCGCGATCCCGATCCCGGGAACCAGCAAGCGCATCGAGTGCGTGGTTTCGCTGCTGGCACTGGGTGGCGGCTGTGGCCTGAGCGATCCGAACCTCAACGACCAGCCGGCGGGCGCGCGCCCGCCGCCGGACATTCCGTTCAAGCCCGGACTGCAGGAAGACAACGGCAGCGTGAAGCCGGCCGGCGGCTAGGCCGCCATGCCTGGCACCAGCACCACCTTGCGGCAGTCTTCCTGCTTTTTCTCGAAGATCTCGTAGCCGCGCACCGCGTCCGTCAGCGGCATGCGATGGCTGATGATGACGTCGGGATTGAGTTCGCCGCGCGAGATGTGGTCCAGCAGCGCCGGCATGAACTGCTGCACGTGCGTCTGGCCCATGCGGAAGGTCAGGCCCTTGTCGAACGCATCGCCGAACAGGAAGCCGTGGATGAAGCCGGCGTACACGCCCGGCACGCTGACCGTTCCGCCGCGTCGCGTGGCCGCGATCGACTGGCGCAACGCCTTGCCGCTGGAGCCTTCGAGCTTGAGGTTGGTCATCACCGTTTCGAGCTTGCTGCCCTTGGCTTCGAAACCCACCGCCTCGATCGAGGCATCGACGCCACGGTTTCCGGTCGCCGCGACGATGCGTTCGGCGGGATCTTCCTCTTCGTCGAAGTTGATCGTCTCCACGCCGTAGGTATCGCGTGCGAAGTCGAGGCGGTATTGGTGATGGTCGATCATGAAGATGCGTTCGACGCCGAGCAGTCGCGCGCACGCCGCGGACATCAGGCCCACCGGTCCCGCACCGAAGATCGCCAGGCTCGAGCCCGCGCCCACGGCGGCATTGAGCACGGCCTGGTAGCCGGTGGGCAGGATGTCGGACAGGAACAACACCTGTTCGTCGGACAGCGCACTGTCGGGAATCTGCAGTGGGCCGACGTCGCCGTGCGGCACGCGGACGAATTCCGCCTGTCCGCCGGCGTAGCCGCCGTACAGGTGCGTGTAGCCGAACATGCCTGCGCCGGAGCGCAGGTCCTTCTTGTTGAGGATCGCGCCGCGATCGGGATTGGTGGTTTCGCAGGCGGCATACAGACCCTTGCCGCAGAAGAAGCAGTCGCCGCACGAGATGGTGAAGGGGACCACCACGCGGTCGCCGCGCTTCACGCGCGTCACCTGCGGGCCGACGTCCTCGACGATGCCCATGAATTCATGGCCAAGGATGTCGCCGTCCTTCATGCCCGGCACCTTGCCGCGATACAGGTGCAGGTCCGAGCCGCAGATCGCCGTGGCCGTGACGCGCAGCAGGATGTCGCCGGGATCGACGATGGTCGGGTCGGGCACGTTCTCCATGCGGACGTCGTAGGCGCCATTCCAGGTCAGGGCTTTCATGGTTGCTCCTTTCGCGGGGGGATCCAGTCGGGAATGACTCCGCAAGTGATGTGCCAACCGGGCTCACGCATGACGCGGCACCCAATGCGCCGGTGGGCGGCAAGTTGTGCGCGGACGCGGGCAAGTCCTTCGCGCCCGCGTGCCATTCACTCGTGCAGGCGGGGATCGAGCTGGATGTGTTCGTGGCCTACGGTTTCCAGAAGATGCAGGTCGGCATGCGTCGCGTTGATCAGCACGTTGCATTCACGCGGCGACAATGCGCTGGGCACGCGCAGCGCCAGCGAACTGCCGGCGCGCACCCACTCATCGCCAATGGCCTGCACGTGCGGCCGGTACGGATGCTGCGACCAGTCGTGCGGCAGTGCGCCGACTTCGCGCAAGGCGTCCGCGGGCATGCGGGCTTCGACCAGGCGCAGCGCTTCTTCCGGCGGGCCCTCCAGATGTGCGAGGAACTCCAGCAGCGCGCACGCGGCCGACAAGGAGGCGTAGATCACCGGCGTGCTGGCTGAGCTCCATCGTCCGGCCTTGTCACCGTTGGCTTCGGAAAAGGCGCGGTCGGCGTTCGACGCGGCCACGATCCGGAACAGCGCGATGGCCTTGGCATCGTTGCGCGTTTCAGCACGCGCGTCGTCGTTCGCCCCGACCGCGGCATCGGGCTGGCGGTCGTGGGCAATCGTCATGGCGGATTCCGTGTCTCGTGCGCATCGGCCGATTCGCGACGTTCCTGGATGTGTTCCGTCTGGCAGTCGCGTTGCGCGTCGCCGGTCATGCCGGCGCATGGATCGGGTTGCGACGAACCCACCGTCTGCTGGTCCGTGGGCGCCACGGTCGGTTCTCCACGCACGTCGGATTGCGACGCGGAGGTTTCGGGCGTGTCGGAGCCTTCGATGGGTTGCGCGCGCCTGCGATCGCAGCCGGCGGTGCAGGCCAGCGCCACCAGCAGCGACACGGCGAGGATGGATTTCATGACGCCTCCCTTGTGTCAGCCGTCCGCGTACACGCTGGACGACGCAACGTCCATGCCACGTGAGCGGACACGCGCTGCGTCGCACGCATGACGGCAGCAGGAAAGTATTTCCGCAGCGCAAAGTTTTCGTCGTGATGAATGCGCTTGTCGCGCGCTGGGCGGGCTCAAGCGCTGGCACGCGTCTTGCGGAGAGTCTTGGGTCTGTCGAGTTTCCTGCCGTCACGCATGAATTCTTCGCCACAGCCACAGGCGCCGCAGTCGCAGCCTGAGCAGCCCGGTCGCCAGAAGAAAATGGTGCCCGAGCCGGTCAGCATCGACGACAGCTACGTCGGGTCCGGCAAGCTTCGCGGCCGCGTCGCCATCATCACCGGTGGCGACAGCGGTATCGGCCGCGCGGTCGCGCTGCATTACGCGCGCGAAGGCGCCAGCGTCGTCATCGGCTACCTGGACGAGGAGCAGGACGCGCGCGATTGCGAACGTCTCGTGAAGAAGGAGGGCGCGCAGTGCGTCCTGGTGCGCGGCGACGTGGGCCGGCTGGAGACGTGCCAGGAACTGGTGCGCAAGGCCATGGACGCCTTCGGCCGGCTCGACATCCTGGTCAACAACGCCGCCGAGCAGCACGAAGTCGATGAACCCGAGGAGCTGACCGAGGAGCAGATCGAGCGCACGTTCCGCACCAACATCTTCGCCTACATGTTCATGGCGAAGTCCGCGCTGCCGTACCTGCGCGAAGGCGGCGCCATCATCAACACCGGTTCGGTCACCGGCGTGCGCGGGCACGAAACGCTGCTGGACTACGCCGCGACCAAGGGCGCGATCCACGCATTCACCTTCTCGCTCGCGCAGGCCGTGGCCGATCGCGGCATCCGCGTGAATGCCGTCGCGCCCGGCCCGGTGTGGACGCCATTGATTCCGGCCAGCTTCGACGCGGAGAAGGTCGCGAAGTTCGGCAGCAACACGCTCATGAAACGGGCGGGCCAGCCGCGCGAGATCGCGCCGGCGTACGTCTTCCTGGCCTGCAACGACGCCTCGTTCATCACGGGGCAGACCATCCACATCAACGGAGGAGGGTATATCAGTGCCTGAGGAACGATCGGGAACCGGTGAGTTGAAGGCCGTCGCGCAAGACGCGATGCGGCTTGGCGCGCGCGCCCTTGAAACGGGTCGTGCTTGGTTGACTGGAAGGAGAGATGCGATGAACGAACGCGATTCAAGGCGGTACGAAGAACGGCAACGCAACCGTGGTGGCGGCTATCAGAGCGGCCGCGAAGCGTGGCGCGGATCCGAACGCGGCATGGGCGCACGCTCCGAGTACGAAACACACGGTCCGCGGCGCTGGGGCGCGGGCGAGGACTGGGATGAAGAACATTCCGGCCGCGCGCAGGGTCGTTATGCCGGCGATTACGAGAGCGGCAGCTACGGCGGCATGGGTCGCACATACGGCCAGAACCTCGGCCGCGATGAACAGGACTGGTCGCAGGGCCGCCGCGAATCGCAGCGCTGGGGCGAGCAGGGCACCTACGGTGCACAGGGCAGCAACGAGTTCGAGCGCGGTTCCGACTACAGCCGCAGCCAATACGGCCAGTACGGCCAGGAGCGGGGTGAATCGTCCGGTTACGGCTCGCCTGGCTACGGCAGCCAGGGCTTCGGCGGCCAGAGCTATGGCACCGAGAGCTACGGCGCGCAGCGTGGCTATGGCTCGCAGGGCGGCGGCTCGCAGGGCTATGGCTCACAGAGTTACGGCTCGCAGGGCTACGGTTCGCAGCAGGGCTATGGCTCACGTGGCGGCATGCAGGGCGGCGCTTACGGCTCGCAGCAGCACGGCTCACAGCAATACGGACAGGGCCGCGAATACGGCGGCGAGGACTACAGCAACCTTCGCGGTTCCGGCACGCAGGCCTACGGCCAAGGCGAACGCAGCTTCGGCAGCCACGGCTATGGCAGCGGTCGCGACTATCGCGGCTATGAGGGTGGCGAGGCCGGTCGCCAGAGCGGCGGACGCCAGTGGCAGCGCGGCTATGGCGAAGGCTATGGCCTGTCCTCCGGTTATGCCGACGAACGCGCCTATGGCAGCAGCTACGGCTCCAGCGGCTATGGCGGCAGCTCGGGGCAGGGCATGAGCGGTTACGGCAGCAGCGACTACGGCAGTTCGGGCCGAAGCTATCGCGGCATGGGGCCCAAGTCGTACACGCGTTCGGACGAACGCCTGCTGGAGGACATCAACGAGCGGCTTACCGAGGACGATTATCTCGACGCGTCGGAGATCACCGTGCGCTGCGTCAATGGTGTGATCACGCTGGAAGGCACGGTGTCCGAGCGCTGGATGAAGCACCGTGCGGAAGACCTGGCCGATGCCAGCAGTGGCGTCAAGCAGGTCGACAACCGCATCCAGGTGCAGTCGTCGTCCTCGCGCATGGGCAGTGAGCGCTCGAGCGAAAACACCGGCACCAGCGCGCAGGGACGCACGTCCTCACGCCAGAGCTCGGCCTCCGGTACCAGCGGCACCACCGGTACGACTGGTACGACCGGGAGCAGCAGTTCCACTTCGTCGTCCACCCGCAGCGGGGGCGACAACCAGGGTGCCTCGTCCCAGCACTAAGTCGTGACGGTTGGACTGGGACCGGCATGGGAAGGCCTGCGGTGCTGCCGCAGGCCTTCCTCTATGGCCGACAGCAATTCCACCAACGTGGCCGGCTTGACCAGGTGCCGCTGGAAACCCGCCTGCCGCGTGCGCTCGTTGTCGAGCTGCTGGCCGTAACCGCTGTAGGCGATGAGGTAGGGTGGCGTGCTTTCGATGGCCAGCACGCGCGCGACCTCGTATCCGGAAGGTCCGTCCTTCAGTTCGAGATCGCAGATCACCACGTCGAAGCGCCGCTCGCGACACAGTCGCAGCGCCGTCTCCGCGTCCGGGGCGATTTCCACCTCGTGTCCTTCCAGCGCGAGCAGCGTCTGCAACGTGCGTGCGTTGTCCACCTCGTCCTCCACCAGCAGCAGTCGCGCCGCGCTGATGGCGCGGCCCGGACGCCCGACCTCGGTCGCCGGGGCAGGCGCTTCGTGCTTGTCCAGCAGCGGCAGGTGCAGGCTGAAGCTGGCGCCGTAGCCAGGTCCATCGCTGTAGGCGGTGACGCGACCGCCGTGGAGTTCGGCGATGTGCTTGACGATGCTCAGGCCCAGCCCCAGGCCACGCGACTGCCAGGTCGCGGACTGCACGAACGGTTCGAACATGCGCCCCATGAACTCCGGCGTGAGACCCTGGCCTTCGTCGCGGACGGTGATCACGGCCTCGCCGGCTTCATTGCCGTGTACGTGGATCGCGACGTGCTGGTTGGGGCCGCAGGCCTTGATGGCGTTGGAAAGCAGGTTGTCCATCACCTGACGCAGCCGCGCGCGGTCGCCATCGACATGGCACGGGCCGTCGTGCACCGGCGGTTCGAGCACCACGCCGTGCGCGCGTGCGAACGGCAGGTTGTCGTGATGCACCTCGTCGGCAAGCGAGGTCAGTTCCACCGGTCCGCGGCGCAGTTCGATCTTGCCCTGGGTGACGCGGGAGATGTCCAGCAGGTCGTCGACGATGCGCCGCAGGTGCAGGTTCTGCCGCTGCAGCAGCACCAGCGCCTGCATGCGCTGGGTCTCGTCGGCGTCACCCCGGCCCAGGACCTCGCAGGCGCTGCTCATGCCGGCCATGGGATTGCGCAGCTCATGGCTGAGCACGGCGAGAAAGCGGCTCACGCGCTGGTTGGCCTGCTCCAGCGTCTCGACCGCGCGACGCTGGTCCTCGATGTCGGTGGTACCGCCGTACCAGCACTGCACGCGACCATCCACGCCCAGGATCGGCACACCGTTGACCAGGTGCCAGCGGTATTCGCCATCCGCGCGGCGCAGGCGGGTTTCCAGCTTGAGCGGCCGCGCGGCCTGCATCGCCTCGGTCCATGCCTTGCGCGTGCGGTCCGCATCGTCGGGATGCACGAGGTTGAGCCAGTCGCGCCCGCCGGACAGGCCGCTGTACTCGTGCCAGTAGCGGTTGTGATAGCGCGTGGTGCCGTCGCCCTCCGCGATCCACACCATCTTGGGCAGGTGATCGAGCAGTGCGCGCTGTTCGCGGTCTTGCTGGAAGCGCCGGAAGAAATCGCCGGCGATCATGCCTTCCGACAGTCGCTGGTGCGTGACGTTTGCCAGCATGACGATGGGTAATGCGACCGCGGCGAACAGCAGCATTTCCGTCAGGCTGATCGATCCGCTGGTCCAGGCGAACGTGCATGCCAGCACCGTGGCGACGGTCAGCCAGCCGCCGCGCCGGCCTAGTGCCAGCGTGCACAGCAGCACGGCGATGTAGCCGGCTGTCATCGACATCCGCGGGGAGGGCACGCCGTAGGCCAGCGATGCCAGTCCTCCGGCCAGTGCGGCCACTGCCAGGTCCCTCCACCATCTGGCGCCGCGGAGGGGGCGCATGTCAGCTCCGGTCCGGCCAGTCCTTGACCAGCTCGTGGCAGCGCATGCAGGCAGCCTCGGCTCGCACGAGGTGTTCGCGCGCGCGCTCCACGCTGTAACCGTGATCGATCAGGCTGCGTGCAGCGGACACGGCCATGGTGATGACGTTGAGCTCGTTGCGGACGCTGTGGCGCCACTGGCGCGCGGCGACGTCCTGCACGGGGAGATCGTGGATCTGCGTGTCCGTCACTCGGTCGCGTCCTTGGCGCGACGCAGGCGGGCCAGCTGGTTGTGGATGGTGCGCACGCTGACGCCCAGGGCCTGGGCGGTGCGGGTGCGATCGTTGTCGAAGTGCGCCAGCGTGCGGGCGAGCATCTCGCGCTCGATCTCGGCGTAGGTCATGCCGACCTCGAACACGATGGCGCCCGGGTCTTCCACCGGCGTACGCAGGCGCCGCTGCGCGGGCCACACGCGGACGGTGGCGCCGTCGCTGTTGAGGTACGCGCGCTGCACCGCGCTGCGCAGCTCGCGCACGTTGCCGGGCCACGCATGGCGCGCCAGCATGCGCTCGGTGTCGTCCGCGAATCGCTTGGCCGTGCCGTGGCGGAGATTGAGCAGATCGAGGAAATGCTGAGCCAGCAGCTTGATGTCGCTGCCGCGCTCGCGCAGCGGAGGCAGTGCGATCGGGTAGTCGGCCAGGCGATAGAACAGGTCTTCGCGCAGTGTGCCTGCTTCCAGTGCCAGCTGCGGATCGCGATTGGTCGCCGCGACGATGCGCACGTCGATGGCGATGGATTCGGTTCCGCCCACGCGGGTCACGCTGCCCGATTCCAGCACGCGCAGCAGGTACACCTGCAACGGCAGCGGCATTTCGGTGATCTCGTCGAGGAACAGCGTGCCGCCGTTGGCCTGTTCGAAATAACCCGTGTGCCGCGTGTTGGCACCGGTGAAGCTGCCGCGCTCGTGGCCGAAGAGGTGGCTGGCCAGCAGCTCCGGCGACACTGCGCCGGCATTGACTGCGACGAACGGACCGCGCCGGCCGCTGCGGTCGTGGATGGCGCGCGCGACCAGCTCCTTGCCGGTGCCGCTCTCGCCGACGATCAGCACCGATGCGGGTGATGGTGCCACGCGCTCGATGTCCTGGTACACGCGCACCATGGGATCGCTGGCGCCGATCATGCCGTGGCGTGCGGTGATGATCTGCCCATGCGAATGCGCAGCGGCAGCCTGCGTCAGCAACGCCTCGAACTGGCTGGGACACAGCGGCTTGAGCAGGTAATCGAACACCGGCTTGGACACCGCCTGGATGGCGGACTCGACCGACGGTTGCCCGGTGACGATGACCGCATGGTCGTGCTCGGGCACGGCGGGATCGTCGAGCAGGTCCAGGCCGTTGCCGTCGGGCAGCTCCAGGTCCAGCAGCAACAGATCCAGCGGCGGCAGATGGCTGAACTGACGGGACTGTTCGAGCGAATGCGCGACGTACGGCTGGAATCCACGGCAGCGGGCGAAGTCGGCCGCGGACTCGGTGAAATCGCGATCGTCGTCGACGATCAACAAGGACGCTGGCACTGCCTGTCCCCTTGCGGTTGCGGGAACCCAGCCTAGGTCCAGCGCAGTGAAGACGCTTTGAAGAACGTTCATTTGTAAAGGAAACATCTTCCTCCCGTTTGTTGCCCGTTTTCACGGAATTCCCACGCTTTGGCTACCGGTTTCCGGAAGAGCCCGCCGCATACATCGCTGCTGTTGCAGGTTTTTCCATCGCGACGCGCGCCAGCGCGGCATGCAGGCCGAACCATGGCACGCCACTTGCGTCTGCTTGTCTCACACAGGGGAATCCCGGGAGTCGCACTGCGACGGATGGCAGGTGCCGGTGCCGTCTACCGGTCTTTGGTCTTGGCTTACGGAGGAGAAGATGAACGCGAATCTGTTCTATGGCGAACACTCGACGGTGGTCGAGGCGGTGAACATGGACGACGAGATCGCGCACTGGATGCGCCACTACCGCAACTACGTACCGGGTTTCCGCAGCGACGATTACCTGCCTGCACTCAAGCTGGGACTCGACGCGTACCTGCGCGGGCACGGCCAGGACTTCGACAGCATGGCCGACAACCTGCAACTGAGTTACGCACGCGTGCGCGGCACCTCGCGCCTGGACTGGACCGAAGCATTGCCGGTAGCGCTGGCCGCATGGACGCGCCTGGCCGAACGCCACAACGCGCGTCGCTACGATCAGGAACCCAGGTTCGGCTTCGCGACCATCAGGTAGAACACCGCAAGCAACGAGAACAGGGCAGGGAAGCCCAGCGCGGTCCATGCCCGGAAGTTTCGCCGGTACGACGGCGGCAATGGTTCACCCGCTCGTGCGGCGGCCACTGCGATGTCGCGCATGCGCATCTGCAGCCACACCACTGGCAGCCAGCACGCTGCCGCAACCGCGAACAATCCGATCGACCACGCCAGCCACGGCGCATCCAGGGGGATGCCCATCAGCCGTGCTAGATAGAACCCGGTCACCGGCTGCACCACGATGCTGGTGGCGGTGAAGCACCAGTCCGCGATCACCACCAGCCGCGCGACGGCCGCGATGGTGCGTACGTCGTCGCTGCGGCTGATGAAGAACAGGTAGAACGCCGTGCCGATGCCGGTGCCGAACAGCAGCGTCGACGACAGGATGTGCAGCCATTTGACGACGAAGTACTCCATCACTCGCGCTCCCGGAATTCGTGCAGGATCCACAGTCCCGCCAGGATCGGCAGGTTCTTCAGCAGCGGTGCGAACGGGTGCAGCCAGAACTCCGGCAACGCCACGGTGAGGATCGCCGTGTAGCCGATGATCACCGCCGCCTGCAGCTTCAGCAGCCAGCGCGGTGGCGGCCGCAGCATCGACAATCCCAGTGCCAGGTCCAGCGCAGCCGCCGTATACAACGCGCCGCGCGCGAGCACCGACTCCAGCCCGACGCGTTCCAGCATGGCCAGGCTGTCGGCGATCGGATACAGGCCCATCGACACCAGGCCCGAGCCCAGCCACACCACGGCGATCGACAGGCGCAGCACCGGCAGCAGCCAGCGCAGGCGCGCCTGCATGAGCAATGGTTGTGCCTGGCCCGGCGCGATGAAATGCGCGGCGTCGCGCGGCGGATGCCCGAGCACGTCGGTGATCGCGGCGGCGCTGCCGATGTTGCCGCGGGCCAGCATGCGCAGCGCATCGGTGGCGAAGCCCTGTCGGCGACCGCGTTGGAGCAGGCGCGCGCCGGCCTGCATCCATCCGATCGGAAGACCGACGACACGCGATGGCGGCAATTCGAGTTGCGCACGCAGGGTGGACAGATAACCGCGCAGGCTCATCGCGGCCGGGCCGACCGCATCCAGTGTGCGCGGCACGCGTTGCGCTTCGACCAGCGCCACCACCGCCTCGACCAGATCGTCCAGGTGCAGCGGCTGCACGCGCTGCTCGCCGCCGCCGGGCAGGGGCATCCACGGCAGGCTGGCCAGCGCCAGGAAGCTGCGCGTGCTGGCACCATCGGGGGAGAACACCAATGACGGCCGCACCACGCAGGCATCCAGCGGCATCGACAGCAATGCCTGGTCCGCCGCGCGCTTGCTGAGGTGGAAGGCGCTTTCCGCGCGCGCGTCGGCGCCGAGCGCGGAGATCTGCACGACGCGTCCTACACGCGAGGCCATGCACGCTTCGAACAACGCCTTGGGTGCGGCCTCGTGGACCGCATGGAACGTACTGCCACCATGCTCCCGGAAGATCCCCGCCGCATTCACCACCGCATCGCAGCCGACCAGTCGCGGGATCCAGTCGGCGGCGTGGACGTCGGTCGCGAAGTCCACGGCGACCGCGCGTCGGCCGGGCCAGCGCCGCGCAGCGCGCACCGGTTCACGGACGGCGGGGACGACGTCATGCCCGCGACGGATCAGCGCATCGGTTATCGCCGCACCGATCAGTCCGGTCGCGCCCGTCACCATCACGCGCAGCGAGGTCCGGTTCGTCATGGCCGCGTGCTGCTCCGTGCGCTGGCTTCGGCAACCTTGGCGAGCGTGCTATCCACCTGCGTGGTCTCCGTCGCGGCGCGTCGGCAGACGGGTTTCGGCGCGGCGGGCACCAACGCCACCAGCCACTGGTTGTGGGGCGAGCGGGCCAAGCGCGCGCACCGGCCGGACCTTCGACATACCGCCGTGGGCTACGTGATTCACCATGCCAGCTCGCTGTTCTGGGCGGTCTTCCACGAGTACTGGCGCGAACTGCGTCCACGCACGCGGCCTTCCGCAACCGCGGCCGGCGTCACCACCGTGGCCTACGTCGTGGATTACCACGTCGTGCCGCGTCGCCTGACGCCGGGATTCGAACGCCATCTGTCCGGGCGGCAGATGTTCGCTACCTATGCCGCGTTCGGACTGGGCCTGTACGTCGCGGCCAGGGTGATGCGGCGCCGCTGAGCGGCGTTGCTTGGCGAAGCAGGAGATCGTTCGCACGTCATGCCCCCGTGTCCGAACGACGCGCCTGCGCGTTCTTCGGTTGCGGCGAATCCTTCCCCTGCAGATGGATGGAGAGCAGGCGCAGCGTGACGACGGACAGAAACCCGCTCCGCGAGGAGGGCTCCGGCGTGGCAAGCCGGAGCTGCTCCTCGAAGGGCAGATGCCACCCCGCGAGCAGGTGGCCCCCGGGCGACACGGCCATCAACGCGGGGAAGGCGATCGTCAGCCCGTTCCGGTAGAGGAACGAGTGCCGTTGCTTGCGGGGCATGCGGCGCCGGTTCTCCGGTCATCAGCGGTTCTGCGACTGGAGCTCCTTGCCGCGCTCCAGGTGCATCGCCACGTGATCGCGGCTGTTGTTGAGGAAGCTGCGCAGGCGCTCGTCCTGTGCGGCCGGAATCAACCGTTCCTCCAGCATCGTCAGCGCTTCGGTGTGGCCTTTCACCATCGCGTCCAGCCAGGCCTTCTCGTAGTCCGTGCCGGACTTCTGGTCCAGCGTGGACAGCTCCGTGCGGCCCTTCTCGCGCATCGCGTCGGCTTCCATGCTGCTGGTGGCCGCCGGGATGGCGTTGGTGCCGGTGGACAGCGCCTTGCCGGCCTGCAGGTTCGCGCTGTGCTCGCGCTCCAGCAGGTTGGCGTACTCGAGCACCGCGCCCTTGACCTCCTTCCGCTTGGCCTGCTGCGCGGCGGCGATTTCATGCTCGTCCACCGCGGCGACCAGCGTCAGCGCTTCGCCCGGCGCGACCATGCCCGGCGACGCGGCCGTGGTGGCGGGGGCCGCATCCGCGGCCGTGCTGGTGTCGGAAGCAGGCGTGCCCGCGCCGGTGTTGCCTGCGGCGGTATCGGTCGCCGGTGCGGCCGCATTGGCGCGATCGTTGGTGTCCGGCGTGTCGTCGGGTTCACGGCGGCAGCCGGTGATCATCACGGCGGCGGCGATGGCCGCGGCCAGGCAGAGTTTTGCGTGGGTCATGGATCGTTACCTCGTTGGGGTTCATCGCGACGGTTGTTGCGAATCTAGGTCGAGCCCGTCGCGGTGGCCGTGAAGAAATGCAGCTTCGCGCGCACACATGGCGCGAACGTCATGTGCGGTCGGGACATGCGAAAGACCGCGGTCGTGGCGCTGGCCGCGGTAGGGGAACCCGCGTCGTCAATGCGGCTTGGCGACGCCCTTGAGCAGTTCCTCGGACGATTCCTCGTCGCCGCAATGGGCGAAATCGGCGAGGGACACGAAGCCGACCAGGCGCTTGTCGCGGTTCACCACCGGCAGGCGGCGCACTTCCAGATCGGCCATGTTGCGCGCGACGCTGTCGACGTCCTCATCCTCGTAGCAGTAGCGGATGTCCTGCGTCATCACCTCGCGCACCGGCGTCTCCGCACCCATGCCGCGCGCGACGGCGCGGATGGCGATGTCGCGATCGGTGACCATGCCGACCAGGCGATCGCCGTCGCCGACCGGAAGGCTGCCCACGTCCATGCGCTGCATGGTTTCCGCCGCTTCGCGGATGGTGCGCGTCGGTGCCGTCAGGAAGACGTCCGTGGTCATGATCTCGGCCACTTTCATTGCGTTGCTCCTGAATTCGTCGGGGGACGAGCGACGATTGCACAGCGCAAATTGAGTGCGCGTGAAGCAGCCGCACATGCCATGTGAACGGGCGCGCGAATCAGTGCGCGCTCCAGCCCATCGGCATGAACCCGGCGTTGGCCCGGGCGCGTGTGTCGCAGCGGCCGTACTGCACGACCACCGGCACGTCGCTGGTGAACACCAGGCCGATCGCTTCGCCCAGGCGGATTGCTTCCGGGAAGATCAGGTCGTTGACCCGCAACAGGCGCACGCGACGCGGTGCCACCGTGACCCGGAACGGTCCGACCGACGGACGGTGCGCATAGAACACCTCCACACGCACGTGCGCGCTGTCTTCGCCCGTGTTGAGGATGGAGAACTGGTCACGGCTGGTGAATGCGGGCTCGGGGCCGCTGGAACCCACCGGAACCTGCCCCGCGGCGACCGCCCAGCGTCGCTTGCCCATCGAAGTGGACGAGGCATTCACGCGTCGTCTCCCAGCAGCACGCGCATCGCGGGACTCATGAACACGCCGGTCGGATCGAAGGCGCGGCGGAGCTTTGCGAACCGGTTCCACTGCGGGTAGCGCGGCGCCAGTGTCGCGGCCGTCATCGAATGCTTCTTTCCCCAGTGCGGGCGGCCACCGAACGCCTGGAACACCGGCTCGATGTCTTCGAAGAAGTCGCGCCAGGGCAGGGTGCTGTTCTGGTGCAGCGAGATGGTCATGCTGTCGCGCCCATGGTGTGGACTGAGCCAGGCATCGTCGCCAGCCACCGTGCGCACCAGCACGCGCCAGCCGACCAGATGGCGCCAGCGTTTGAGGATGCGCTGGCGCACCTGCGCAAAGCAGGCCAGCCCGTTCTGGATCGGCAGCGCGTACTCGCATTCCTCGAAGTGATGCGGAATGCCGGTGTGCGTGGGGATGACCTCGAAAGGATGGCCGGCGCGGTGCTCCACCTGGCGCCCGTAGGACAGTCGTGCCGTGCCGCCGCCTGCTGCGTTGACCAGGCGCAGCTTGACGTCGTCACGGCGCGGGTACCAGTAGAAATCGAAGCTGCGGTTGTCCTCCATGAGTTGCGCGCAGTGTCCGAGCGCGTCATCGGTGCGCGTGGCGTATTCGCGACGCTCGGCGTCGAAATAGGGCTGCAACTGCAACGTCATGCGCGTGATGATGCCCAGCGTACCCATCGAGACCTGCAGTGCACGCAGCGCATCGGGCTCGCCCGCGTCGATCTCGCGCATCGCACCATCGGTCGTGACCACCCATGCCTTCACCATCAGTTGCGAAAGGTTCGGCAGGCGTTTGCCGGTACCATGCGTGCCGGTTCCAATCGCGCCGCCGATGGTCTGCGTGGCGACGTCGCCGAAATTGGGCAGGGTCAGGTCGTGGTCGTACAACTCGCGGCCCAGTTCATGCAGCTGCGTGCCCGCATACACGGTCGCCTGCCGACGTTGCGCATCCACCGACAGCACACCACGAAGCTGCTCCAGCGAGATCAGCGTGCCCGGCACTTCGACCACGCCGCTGGAGGAATGCCCCGCGCCGACCACGCGCACCGGCCAGTCCTCGGCCGTCGCCGAAGCCAGCTGTTCCTGCAGTCGTTCCTCCGACGGCGGCTTCAGCCACCTGCGCGGGCGGCTCACCACGCTGCCGGACCAGTTGCGCCAGGTGCGTGCCATGGATGGATTCAGCGCCGCCGCCGACGCTGCGCCGCATGCGCCGGCATGCGGACTTCAGTCCTGTGCGAAGGCGATGGTGCTCATCAGTGCGTTCTCCGCCTGCCGCGAATCCAGGCGGGTGTGCTGTACCACGATGGGCACGTCCGACTCGATCACGCTGGCGAAGGGCGTTTCCTTCGGGATCGACTCGGGATCCTTGAGCTCGTTGAAACGCAGATGCCGCGTTCGCTTCGCCGGGACCGACAACGTATACGGCCCGACCGGATCGCGGTCCTCGTAGTAGATGTGGATCCGGACCTGCGCGGGCTTGTCGCCGGCATTGAGGATGCAGCAGGTCTCGTGGCTTTCCAGTTCCGGTTCCGGGCCGTTGCTCCATCCCGGGATGTAGCCCTCGGCGATGGCCCAGCGCGTGCGTCCGATGGTGTCCATGCGGCCTGATTAACACGCGCGATGCATACGTCGCGTCATCGTTGCGTTGTGTCGTCGTGTTCACGCCTCGCGAGTAGTCTGGAACATCACACGCGAACATCACACACGCTGCGCGGCCGACCGTGTGTCGGCACACCTGGTCAGAGCACATGGTCAACATCGGTTACCACGCATCGCACGAGCAGTTTCCGCCCGACGAGCTGCTGCAGCTCGTGCAGCACGCCGAGCAGGCGGGCTTCGACTGCGGCATGTGCTCGGACCACTTCCATCCGTGGAGCCATGCGCAGGGCCAGAGCGGCTTTGCGTGGAGCTGGCTGGGGGCGGCATTGGCCAGCACGTCGTGGTCTTACGGCGTGGTGACCGCGCCAGTGGGGCGGTATCACCCGGCGATCATCGCGCAGGCGGCCGCCACGCTGGCGGTGATGTTTCCCGGGCGCTTCTGGGTGTCGGCCGGTAGCGGCGAGGCGCTCAACGACCGCATCGTCGGCGGCCACTGGCCCGGCAAGGACGAACGCAATCGCCGCCTGTGCGAGGCCGTGGAGGTGATGCGTTCGCTATGGCGCGGCGAAACGGTGAACCACCGCGGCGCGTTCGTCGTGGATTCCGCGCGATTGTTCACCCGCCCGGAATCGCCGCCATTGGTGATCGTGCCCGCGCTGTCGCCGGAAACCGCGGCGTGGGGAGCTGGATGGGCGGACGGACTGATCACGATCAGCCAGCCGAAGGAGAAGCTGCAGCCCATCGTCGAGGCATTCCGCCGCAACGGCGGCGAAGGCAAACCGATGTACCTGCAGGTGAAGCTGTCGTACGCCGCGCGCGAGGAGGATGCACTGCGCGGCGCCTGCGAGCAGTGGCGCACCAATGTCCTGCCGGCAGAGCTGTCCCAGGACGTGAGCACGCCGCAGGCCTATGAAGCGCTTGCCGGGCAGGTGTCCGAGGACGACGTCGCCAAGGCCGTGCACGTGTCTTCGGACCTTACACAGCACGTGCGCTGGCTACGCGAGTACGTCGACATGGGCTTCGAGCGCCTGTACCTGCACAACGTCAACCGATCGCAGCGCGAGTTCGTCGATGCCTTCGCGCGCGACGTGCTGCCGGCCTTTCGAAAGTCCGCCTAGGCGCCGTAGCGGAACCATCGATAGCCGTACGGCTCCAGCACCACGCGACCGGCGTCGGTGGATGCGTAGTCGCCGTCGCTCAGGATCTCCCGCGCGTCGCCATCGAGGTCGGGCAGGGAGAAAGACACGCGCTGCGGAGCCAGATTCACCGCGGTCAGCACCTGGCCCGCCTTCACCCGATGGCGCATGGCGAACACCGCATCGTGGTCGACCGCCAGCGGCACACAGTGGGTGCCCATGCCCGGGGCGGTGCGCGTGGCCGCGATCATGCGCTGCACGCGGCAGAACAGCGACTGCGGATCGCGCCGCTGGGCCTGCACGTTGATGCGGCGGTAGCCGTAGAAGCCTTGGTCGATGGGACGTGCGACGAGCTGCTCCAGCGGCGCGGTCGAAAACCCGCCATGCGCGGAATCGTCCCATTGCATTGGCGTGCGCACCGACCAGCGCTCCGGGCGCGACAGGTCGTCGCCCATGCCGATCTCGCCGCCGTAACGCAGCACCGGCACGCCCGGCAGCGACAGGAACAAGGCATGCGCCATGGCATTGCGGCGCAGGTCGCCGCCCAGCATCGGCGCCATGCGACGGCGGATGCCGCGACCGTATTCCTGCATGTGCGGGCTTGGGGCGAACGCTCGCATCACCTGCGCGCGTGCGTCGGGCGACAGGCGCTCCAGGTCCAGTTCGTCGTGGTTGCGCAGCCAGACGGCGCGATTCGCTCCCGGCATGTCGGGGTCGTAACGGTCCAGCGCCCACCGCAGCGGCTTGGCCTCGTGCGTGGCCAGTGCATGGAAGAAATGGTTGTTGGTCCAGAAATCCAGCACGTGGGTCAGGCGATCGCCGTCGCCCAGGTAGTCGGAGTAATCCTCCACCGGCACGTCGGCTTCGCCCATCAGCGGCACATGTGGGCCATGTCGCCGCGTGTGTTGGCGCATCTGCTCCAGCAGCCAGAAACCGCGATCGCGCGGATCGGCGCGGCAAGCCTCCTCGATCATGTACGGCACCGCATCCACGCGGAAGCCGCGCACGCCAAGCTGCAGCCAGAAATCCATGATGCGGAACAGCTCGCGCCTCACTCCGTCGTTGGCGAGGTTGAGGTCGGGTTCGTGCCGGTAGAACAGATGGCGGTAGTACTGGCCGGCCTGTTCGTCCCAGGTCCACACACCGTCCTCCACCGTTGGAAAGATCGGTTCCTTGCCGTCGTCCGGCGGCTCATCGGCCCACAGGTAGTAGTCGCGGAACGGCGAATCGCGATGGCGGCGCGCATCCTGGAACCACGGGTGCTGGTCGGACGTGTGCTGCATCACCAGTTCGACGAGCACGTCGATGTCCAGTTCGCGCGCGCCGCGCATCAGCGCGGTGAAGTCCTCCAGCGTGCCCAGGCGCGGATCGACGGTGAGGTGATCGGTGACGTCGTAGCCGGCGTCGCGCCGGGGCGAGGCATAGAAGGGCAGCAGCCAGATCGTGTCGGCACCAAGTTCGCGCACGTGATCCAGTCGTTGCGCGACTCCCTTCAGATCGCCCCAGCCGTCGCCGTCGGCGTCGAAGAACAGGGACGGATCGATCTGGTAGACAACGGCGTCATCCCGCATGCGGCGTCGTCACGTGCGCGGGCCGCGCTCTTCGCGCGGCTTGGCCTTGCGATCGCGCAGCAATGCGCTGAACACCAGCCCCAGGCCCAGTGCGGTGGCGACCAGGAACAGCACCAGCGCCAGCCATTCATACCGGTTCGCACCGTCGCCGGAACCACGCAGGAGCATTGCCGAGGCCAGGATCAGCGCCGCCACCACCACGCCGGCGGCGATGCGGTTGGCGATCTTCTGCAGGTTCTCCATCAGGCGCGATTCCTGCAGGCCGGTGATGCGCACCTGCATGCGGTTCTCGGCCAGCAGCGAAAGCACCGAGGAGATCTTGCGCGGCGCGTCCAGCACCAGCCCCTGCAGTTCCACCGCTTCCACCGCCAGCGCCTGCATCGAGGTCGAGCGGCGCATCTGCGCGGCGATGATCCTGGGCATGTGGTCTTCGATCACGCGCTGCACGTTGAGCATCGGCGCCAGCATCCGGCACACGCCTTCCAGATGCAGCAGCGTGCGGCCCAGCAGGCTCAGTTCCGGCGGCGTGCGCAGTCCGCAGATCGCACCGATGCGGGTGAGCTCCAGCATCAGGCGGCCTTCGGAATGATCCTGCCGGCCGGCATGGGCCGCATAACGCGCGATGAGCTGACCGGACTCACGCAGGTAACGCTCCTCGTCGAAGTTCTCCAGCCGCGTGCCCAGCGCGATCACTTCGTCCGCGGCGTCGTCACCGCGGCCTTCCACGGCCGAGAACATCAGCTTGAGCAGGCGCGTGCGCTGCCGCGGCGGCACGTGCACCACCATGCCCAGGTCGATGATGGCCAGGCGTCCGTCATCGGTGATGAGCAGGTTGCCCGGATGCGGGTCGGCGTGGATTTCGCCGTGCACGAACATCTGGTCCAGGTAACCGCGCAGCAGCGATTCGCACAGGCGTTCGGCCGATTCCGGCGGCATGCGCAGGCGCACGTTGCCGTCGAGCGGATCCCCGGCGATCAGGTCCATCACCAGCAGGCGCGGGCGCGTCATCGGCCACACGGGGCGGGGGATGACCAGATCGGGATACGAAGACAGATGTTCGGCGAAACGCTCCAGGTTGGCCGCTTCCAGGCAGTAGTCCAACTCGCCAGTGAGGGCCTTGCGGAACTCGTGCACCCAGTCCGAGAACCGCACGCGCTGACCCAGCCCGGTCGTGTGGTCCACACCAGTTGCGATGGAATCCAGCACGGCCAGGTCCTGCCGCACTTCTTCGCCGACGCCCGGGCGCTGCACCTTCACCGCGACGGAGCGGCCGTCGTGCAGGCGCGCGCGATGCACCTGTGCCAGCGACGCCGCGCCCAGCGGCGCACGGTCGAACCATGCGAAGGCCTGGTCGATGGGCTGCTCCAGCGCGGTTTCGACCTGGGTGCGGATAGCGTCCCACTCCACCGGCGTGGCGTGGCTGCGGGTACGCGCCAGTGCGGCCTGGTAGGCCGGTGGCACCAGGTCGGGACGTGTCGAAAGCGCCTGCCCGAGCTTGATGAAGGTCGGGCCCAGCGATTCCAGATCGCTGACGAACTGCTCGGGACGGTTGTCCACGACCTCGACATCGCCGACCGGCGCCGCGGACGAACGCAGGTCCAGGCCAGTGAACACGCCCGTGCTGCGGTAGCGCATCAGGAACCGCAGGATCCGTCCCGTGCGCGCGAGGCTCTGCACCTGCGCGCTCATCGTCGCACCTGGACGCGAAGCCTTACGTCAGCCGGGATGTATCTGATGTCGATTGCCATGTTCCGTTCGGCGGTCTCGGTGTTCTCGGGTTTGCGAAGGCTGGGGTTCACGCGCCGCGAGGCAACTCGTGCACGGATGCGCACGCATGACGCATCCAGCATAGGAATCAGGCGCTAACGTTCCGTGAGCCCCGCGCGCCGGCCGCGTCGCATGTCGCTGGAGCGCTTCCGTGCACGGCTACTTGCCCTGGTTGAGCGACATGCGCTTCTCGGCCCATGCGATGACGGTCAGCACGACCAGCGTCAGCGCGGTGCTGGCTCCGGCCAGCAGGTGATAGCGAAAGCCCACCATCACGCCGATCACCGCGACCATCAGGATCGCGGCGGCCGTGGTGATGCCCACCACCACTTCCGAGCCGCGTCGCCCGAAGATGGTGCCGGCACCGATGAAGGCGACGCCGGCCACCACCGCCTCGACCAGGCGCAGCGGGTCGATGGTCAGCCGGTTGCCGCCGCTGCCATGCAGGCGCGGGTCGTCCACCACCAGCTGGCCGACGCCGATCAGCAGCGCCGCGGCGCCGGCCACCAGCATGTGCGTGCGGAAGCCCGCCGGACGATTCTTCAGTTCGCGCTCGAAGCCGATGACCCCGCCCAGCGCCATCGCGATGGCGGCGTCGCGCAGCACCAGCAACTGGTCCATCCAGTCCATCCGGTCACGGTGGTCGAGCTGGTGTATACACGGCGTTACGACGACGTGGCGATCACACACGCGCGCATCACGAGGTGCTTCCTACCATCCGGCCACGCTGTAGACCCCGGAGAGGAGAGACGAAGTCATGGGCATCATCATCTGGTTGATCGTGGGCGGCATCGTCGGCTGGCTGGCCAGCCTCATCATGCGTCGCGACGCGCAGCAGGGCATCATCCTCAACATCGTCGTCGGCATCATCGGCGCCTTCATCGGCGGCTGGCTGGGCAGCGTGCTCGGCATCGGCGGCGGCGACATCAACGACGGCAACTTCAGCATCAGCGGATTGCTGCTGTCGCTCGTGGGTGCCGTCGTGTTGCTCGCCATCGTGAACCTGTTCACACGCGGCAGGGCGCGCTGACGCCGCATGCGGCACAAGCGGTTCCGCTTCGGCAAGGGATTCCGTGTCGCCTTCGGCGTGCGCAAGGTGCAGGCCGCGGAGATGGTGATCCCGCCGGGTGGCAGCGAGGGCGGTCCCGACAACCGCCATCGCGGTGCCGACCAATGGCTGTACGTGGTGTCTGGCTCCGGTGTGGCCATCGTCGAAGGCCAGCGTCAAACGCTGGCCGCGGGCAGTCTGATGGTGATCGAGCGCGGCGAGCGCCATGAGATCCGCAACACCGGCCGCACACTGCTCAAGACCGTGAACTTCTACTCGCCACCGGCATACGACCAGGACGAGGAAGAACTGCCGGCAGGCAAGGGCTGAGCCGGTTCAAATGCGCTGGCGGACATACCAGTCCGCCAGCGCGGCGGGCAGTTGCCCGCGCACATCTATTCCCACTGAACCAAACGCGTCCAGGACGTTCAGCAGGCGTGCGCGTTGCGACGCCAGTGCAGGCTGGTCCAGATGCGCGGGTTCGCCTTCCAGGCTGTCGAGCCACGCGCTCGCCCAGGCAAACAGTCCTTCGGCCTCGCGCGAGAGCCGCTCGCGCACCCAGGGCCGCAACGGCACGTGCACGCTGTGGCCCAAGGCGGCGAGCCGCTGCACTTCGTCCTGAAGTAGCGGATAGGCTCCTCGGTACCACTCGGTGTGTCCGGCGGCCTCACGCCGCACGGTCAGCGGCGCGACCGCGGAGTGCGCGAGCAGGCGATGGCGCAGCTCGAGTTCCAGCCGGCGCGCATCGCGCACGGTCTCGGTGTCCACCAGCATGGCCCGGTCGAGATCGAAGAATTCGAACCAGCGCGGCTGCAATGCGCGCATGCGCGACAGCGGATCGCGCGAGAAGCCGAGCTTGAGCAGGTCCTCGTACGCGCACGGAAGCACGTACAGGTAGCACGCACCCTCGCTGGGGCCGTGGCGTTGCGGCTCGGACGTTCGCATGAACGGCATGCGCGCATCTTCCCGCATCGGCGTCGCAATGGATGAGTCGACGCGACGTTGATGCACGCGCACCGATGCTTGCGGCATGAAGCAGGCAAGCACGAACGGCGGCTCCGGCAACGGGGATCAACGCAACAACGGCGCCCATGTCGAGTCCGCTGCCGACGGCGGCCTGCTCTACGTGACCGACGAGCAGCCCGGCCTGCGGCGGCGGCGCAGCGGCAAGGGCTTCTGCTACCTCGATCCGGAAGGACAGGTGGTGCGCGATGCGGACACGCTGGCGCGCATCCGTTCGCTGGCGATTCCGCCGGCGTATCGCGATGTCTGGATCTGCCGCCACGCCCGCGGTCACCTGCAGGCGTCGGGCCGCGATGCACGCGGACGCAAGCAGTACCGCTACCACCCGCGCTGGAAGGAAGTGCGCGACGCACGCAAGTTCGACCGCATCGTCGCCTTCGCCGCCGCGTTGCCGCGGCTGCGGCGCGTGCTGCGCCGGGACTTGGCGCGTCCCGGCTTCGGCCGCGAGAAGGTGCTGGCCATCGTCGTGTCGGTACTGGCCGATACGCTGCTGCGCATCGGCAATGCCGAGTACGCGCGCGGCAACCGCTCGTATGGGCTGACCACGCTGCGCAACCATCACGTCGAGTTCCTGCGTGGCGGCCGCGCACACCTGCATTTCCGCGGCAAGGCGGGTCTGGAGCACAACGTCGTGCTTGACAACGCGCGCCTGGCGCGGCTGATGCGCAGCTGCCAGCAGTTGCCGGGGCAGATGCTGTTCCAGTACCTGGACGACGACGGCCAGACCCAGCCGGTCGACTCGGGCATGGTCAACGACTACCTGCGCGAGGCGATGGGCGAGGAATTCACCGCCAAGGATTTCCGCACCTGGGGCGGCACGCTGGTCGCGATCCGCCTGCTGGCCGCGCATGAAGTACCGCGGCACGAGGACGGCGCCGCGCACGTCACGCAGATGACGGCGTTGCGCAACGAGGTGATCAAGCAGGTCGCCGCGACCCTGGGCAACACGCCCGCGGTGTGCCGCAAGTCGTACATCGACCCGCTGGTATTCGAATGCTGGGAGGACGGCCGCCTGCACCGCTGCGTCGCCA
Source organism: Lysobacter sp. (assembly GCF_035655815.1). Taxonomy (NCBI): domain Bacteria; kingdom Pseudomonadati; phylum Pseudomonadota; class Gammaproteobacteria; order Lysobacterales; family Lysobacteraceae; genus Lysobacter; species Lysobacter sp. The sequence continues at coordinate 58,961 of NZ_DASRTS010000038.1, read as the reverse complement.
ACGCCCGCGGCGAACGCCAGTGGGAACTGGCCGCGTTGCGCCTGTTGCGGCGCAGCCACCGCCAGGCGCTGGCAAGCGCGAAGGCCTCGCGCCAGAACGCACGCAAAGAAAAAGGCCGCCTGAGGCGGCCTCGTTCGAAAGATGGTGGAGGTGGGCGGAATTGAACCGCCGTCCGAAGGCACTCCATCCCCGGCACTACATGCTTAGCTCACCGTTGAGTCTCGTCCTCCGACAGCACGGTGCGCGAAGCGCATCGGCGGACCAGCCTGTTTTGGGTTAACCGGAGGCTGACAGGCGGCCGCTCCCGGCGATTCCGTGATAGTGACCCTACGCTGCGAACACGGACACAAGCAGTTTCGGGGCTAGGCCTTAAGCGGCCAGAGCGTAGTTGTCGTCGTTGGCAACTATGAGTTTGCAGCTGGATTTACGAGGAAAGCTACCCCCTCGGCATGCGCCAGGCGATTTCGCAACCCCCGTCGAAGCCAGTGCACCCCCGGGGACAGCTCGCGCTGACCAGACCAGTATAGGGGCGAAGAAGCCTCACACAAGCTCTGCGCAGTGCCCGGTCGGCGCGCGTTCAACTGCTCAGTGCTCGTTTTCCAGAAGCTGCAGCAGCGCCCGGCGCTTCTTGCGCGACAGCTTGCGCACTGCGCCGATCAGGCGCAGTTCCTCGGCGTCCTCGTATTTCCCGGACGGCTCGCGCACGTGCAGGTTCACGCCCTCGAGGGTGCCGCGACCCGTGGCCAGCCATTCGAAGCTGATGCGCTGTTGTACGGCCAGTTGCAGCATGCGTTGCAGCTCGGGCAGGGCCAGGCCGCGCAACCATTTGCGTGCGGTCTCGCGGCTGACGTCGTACTCCTCGGCCAGGCGCCCGATGCGCTCCGAATCTCCGGGAAATCCGGCGTAGTCCAATGCCTGTTGCAGGCGGTCTGCGAAGTCCTTGTGCGGATTTGAGGCGGCCATGTCCCTGAGCTCGTTCGCGACCACCAAACGGAAAGTTGCGGCCACAACTTATTGTTGCGTACGTCGCCTGAGAATAATGCACATTCGAGTTGTTGAAACGTGCTCATGACGGTGGTATTCATGTCGGCATGAACGACGATATGGACATCGTGGCCAACCCGGTCGAGCGATACGTGGCCTGCTTCCAGACGGTCCAGGCGGCCGCCAAGGCAGCAGGAATCAGTGGCGAGATGCTGCGACGGATGCGCAAGCGCGGCTTCGTGACCACGCGCAAACGCGCGTTGATCATGGCTCGCGCGTGCGGATTCAGGGTGGAGGCTACCCAGTTGCTGGCCCTGCCAATGGGGCAGGAAGCGGCTGCCGCGAAGGCGACGGCCATGATCCCGAATTGACCGTGAGCTCCGGCCGGCCCCGGCGTCAGCGCCAGCTGAATGCGACAGATTCTCGGGACGGTATGCTTGGGGCATGAGCCCCGACGACCGCGAAGTCCGCACGCCCGAGCTGGCCGAACTGTCGCCCCGACGAGGCTATCTGCTGGCGCTGATCGTGCTGGTCGGTTCGCTGGTACTGGTGTTCACCGCCTGGCGCGCAGCCCGGGAACGCGAACTGCGCGCGGCGCGGGACGAGTTTGTCAGCAGGACCGCCGAGATCACCGAGCAGCTGCGCCAGGGCATGACCCGCTATGAACTGGTGGCGCGCGGCGGCGTGTCGATGTTCGCCTCCGTGACCCGCCCGCGTCCGTCGCCGATGCAGTGGCAGGGCTATGTCGATGGCATGGACCTGCAGCGCCGTTTTCCGGGCATGGTGGGTCTGGGCTTCGCCGAGTTCGTTCCGGCCACGCGACTGGCCGATCTGCAACTGGAATGGCGCGAAGCCGGCCACGGCCTGCTCGAGATCTGGCCGCGCGGGAAGCGGGCGGACTACGGTCCGATCCTTTACCTGGAGCCGAAGACGCCCGCCAACGTCAGCGCGATCGGGTTCGACATGTTTTCCGAGGATGTGCGCCGTGCGGCCATGACCCATGCCATGGAAAGCGGCAATGCCACGCTCAGCGGTCCGGTACATCTGATCCAGGACGGCTCGCTGCGCAACACGGGGCTGCTGCTGTATCTGCCGGTGTACCGCGGCGGTGCCCGCCCGGGCACCGTCACCTCGCGGCGCGAGGAGATGCAGGGCTGGGTGTACGTGCCGCTGCGGATGGAGGGATTTGTGCGCAATGCGCTGGGCGTAACGCGCAGCGACGCGCACTTCCGCGTGTTCGATGTCTCCGACGGCGAACCGAGATTGTTGTTCGCGACCTATGCGCCGCGCGACCGTCCACCGCCCGCGTTCCGCCATCAGGCCACGCTGGAACTGTACGGACGGTGCTGGCGCGTGGACTACGAATCGGCGCCGCTCGCGGTGGCCGCACCGCGCCTGGAGGGCCTGCAGAACCTGCTGGCACTCGGATTGTTCTCGTCGTTGCTGCTGTACGCCATCGCCTGGATGCTGGCACGCACCGAAGCGCAGGCGTATCGCATCGCCGTGCGCATGACCGAGGACTACCGTCGCAGCGAGCAGCGCTTCCGCAGCGCGATGCGTTACTCGGCCATCGGCAAGGCCCTGCTGGACAGCGAGGGCCATATCGTCGAAGCCAATCCCGCCTTGTCGACCATCGTAGGCATGACGCCGGAAGCACTGGTGGGCATGCGCTTCGATGCGTTGTTCGAGAGCGACGAGCCGGAACTCATCGCCCATCCCAGCGGCAAGACGGACGCGCAGGGCGTGCATCGCGCGACCAGGCGGCTGCATCGCGAAGGCGGCGAGCCACGCCAGGCGCAGCTCACCTACGCGCCGGTGCCGGGCAACATCGGCCAGGACATCGCCGGGCTGGTGCAGGTCGAGGACGTCACCGAGCGCCTGCGCGCGGAGGCTCGCGTGCACGCGCTCAACCGCACGCTGGAGGCGCGCGTGGCGCTGCGTACGCGCGAATTGAGCCAGGCCAACCAGGAGCTGGAGGCCTTCGCCTACAGCGTCTCGCACGACCTGCGCGCACCGCTGCGCGCGATCGACGGCTTCAGCCGGATCCTGATCGAACGCCATTCCGCGGGCATGGACGACACCGGGCGCGCTTACCTGGTGCGCGTCCGTCGGGCGGCTGCACGCATGGGCGAACTCATCGACGCGCTGCTCAAGATGTCGCGCGTAAGCCGCGGCGAACTGCGGCTGGAGCGCGTGGACCTGAGCCGCATCGCCACGGAAGTGGTGGAAGAACTGCGCGTGGCGGGAGGCGGCAAGCGCAGCGTCGACGTGCAGATCCAGCCGGACCTGTTCGTGATCGGCGACGCGACGCTGCTGCGTAACCTGCTCGGCAACCTGCTGGGCAATGCGTGGAAGTTCACCCGCGATCGCGAGGACGCGCGCATCGAATTCGGTTCGGTGGCGACCGATCACGGCACGGAATACTTCGTGCGCGACAACGGCGCGGGCTTCTCGCAGGAGTACGTGGACAAGCTGTTCCGCCCGTTCCAGCGCCTGCACCACAACGACGATTTCGCCGGCCACGGCATCGGCCTGGCCTCGGTAAAGCGCATCGTCGAGCGCCATGGCGGCAGCATCCGCGCGGAAGGCGAAGTGGGGAAGGGCGCCACGTTCTGGTTCACGCTGCCACGCGAGAAGCTGTCCGACTGAGCGGCACGGCCAATGAAGGGACAGGCAACGTGCGCGAGGATGCCTGCGTCAACCTCATTGCCGTGACCACCGGCGCGGGTCGTCTTTCGCCGGAATGCGTCCATCCTCCGCAAGATAGGGATGGACCGCTGCCAGCCCCCTAGTTGGGGGCGATTCGCGCCGCAGGCGCGAATGGGGAGATGGAAAGTGCACTGTTCGCGGCCCGTGGGTTGCTGTGCAAACCACGGGGTTCCCGGACCGGTCCGGGAACAACCAGGCGCAGCCTGGTTCAAGCGTCCTTGTTGTGCCGCCGCAGCAATCGCTGCTTCTCGCGCTGCCAGTCGCGTTCCTTGCTGGCCTCGCGCTTGTCGTGCGCCTGCTTGCCCTTGGCCAGCGCCACTTCCGCCTTGACCTTGTTGCCCTTCCAGTACAGCGCGGTGGGCACCACGGTATAGCCGTCGCGCTGGACGCGGCCGATCAGGTTGTCGATCTCGTGCCGGTGCAGCAGCAGCTTGCGGGTGCGGCGCTCCTCGGCGACCACGTGGGTGGAGGCGGAGATCAGCGGCGTGATCTGCGCGCCGAACAGGAACATCTCGCCGTCGCGCACGACGGCGTAAGCCTCGCCGATGTTGGCGCGGCCGGCGCGGATCGCCTTCAGTTCCCAGCCCTGCAAGGCCAGGCCGGCTTCGAACTTCTCCTCAAGGTGGTACTCGTGGCGGGCGCGCTTGTTCAGCGCGATGGTGCCGCCAGCGCTGCCCTTTCCCTTATCCTTGCCGGTCTTCTTGTTGGAATTCTTGGACATCGCTCCATTGTCCCCGAAAGCGGGGGCAGGGCGATACCGCCCCTGGAACGCCGTCCCGCATGCAGACCATCCGTCGCTCCGCCCTGGTCGAACACTCCGCTGCGCGCATGTTCGCGCTGGTCAACGACGTGGCCGCCTATCCGCGGCGCTTCAGCTGGTGCGAATCGGCGACGGTGCTGGAACAGGAGGACGGGCGCCTGGTCGCGCGGCTGGACATCGGTTTTGGCGCACTGCGCACTTGGTTCACCACCGAGAACACCACCAGCGCGCCGCACCACATCGACCTGAAGCTGGTCGAGGGGCCGTTCCAGAGCCTGGGCGGCCGCTGGGAGTTCCATGCGCTCGACGAATCGGCCTGCAAGGTCACGCTGACGTTGAGCTTCGAGCCGAAGGTGAAGCTGCTTGGGCCGGCGATGGCCGTGGGCTTCCAGGGGCTGGCCGATCGCATGGTCGACGACTTCGTCCGTGTGGCCGATCGCGGGGACGAGGCGTGAAAGTGCAGGTCGTCCGCGCCTGGCCGCGGCGATTCGATGCGGTCGAGGTGGAACTGCCCGAAGGCGCCACGATTGCCGCCGCGGTGACCGCAGCGGGACTCGCGGGTGACGCGGAAATCGTCGGTCATGCCGTGTTCGGCGTGCGTGCCACGCTGGAAACCGTATTGCGCGATGGCGACCGCGTCGAACTGCTGCGGCCGCTGCTCGCCGACCCCAAGGAATCGCGGCGGCGCCGTGCCGAGTCGAAGCTGGCGCAGGGCAGGGGTCCGCAAAAGCAGAAAACCCGGCCGTAGCCGGGTTTTCAAACAGGACCGCGAAGGGATCAACGTCCGCGACGCTTGTCCTTTTCCTTCGGCAGGTTGCGGCCGAACTGCTTGACCGTCTGGCGTGCCAGCTGCTCGTCCTGCTCGGGGAAGTAGTCGCCTTCCCACTTCACCAGCGAGTCGTTCTCGAACCACAGCGTCAGGTTCTTCTTCTCGGTGGTGCCGCGCCGGTTGGTGCGCTGCGTGGCCGCGTAGTCCCAGCGGTCGTGGTGGAACGGATCCTCGATGGACGGCGAACCCAGCAGCAGCTGGACCTGCTGCTTGCTCATGCCGGTCTGCAGCTGGTCGACGTTGGCCTTCTCGAGCAGGTTGCCCTGGTAGATGGGCTGCTTGTAGAGGATGCCGCAGCCGCTGGTGACCATGGCGATGGAAAGGACCAGCAGGAGCTTGTGCATCGTGGGCTTGGGCATCGGGATCTGCGACAGGCGGATAACGCGGCGATGATACACTGAAGGGCGCATCCACCAAGCGCTGGCGCGGCCCCCGGCGGCCGCGTTCATCCGACGTTGCGGCGCTGCCGCACCGACGCGGATCAGAGTCAATGAGGGACACCATGGAATCGCAAGACCTCCGCAACGCCGGGCTCAAGGTCACCCATCCGCGCCTGCGGATCCTTGAGCTGCTGGAGCAGTCCAAGCCGCGCCACATGACGGCCGAAGACATCTATCGCAGCCTGCTGGAGCAGGGCGAGGACATCGGCCTGGCCACCGTGTACCGCGTGCTGACCCAGTTCGAAGCCGCCGGCCTGGTGCTCAAGCACAACTTCGAGGCTGGCCAATCGGTCTACGAACTGGACCGTGGGCATCACCACGACCACATGGTCGACATCGAGAACGGCAAGATCATCGAGTTCGAAAGCGCCGAGATCGAGGAACTGCAGCGCAAGATCGCCGCCAGGCACGGTTACGAGATCGAGGAGCACTCGCTGGTGTTGTACGTGCGCAAGAAGCGTTGACGCCGCGATTCGGGATCACGGATTCGCGATCCGGCCGGCAGAACCCGGCCCAGCAAGAAAGCCCGCCATTGGCGGGCTTTTTTGTTGTTTCCGAGTCGCGTCAGACCACGTCCGCCAGCAGCCGCTTCGCCGCCGCGCGCGCCTCGCGGGTCAGCTCGACGCCACCCAGCATGCGGGCCAGTTCTTCCTCGCGTTCCCTGGCCTTGAGCAGCGTCACCGCGCTCTGGGTCACGCCTTCGCTGGCCGCCTTGCTGACGCGGTAGTGCGCGTGGCCCTGTGCGGCCACCTGCGGCAGATGGGTCACGCACAGCACCTGGCGGCTGGCGCCGAGCGCGCGCAGCTTCTGCCCGACGATGTCCGCGACCGCACCGCCGATGCCGGTGTCGACCTCGTCGAACACCATCGTCGGTACCGCGTCCAGGCCCAACGCCGCCACTTCGATGGCCAGCGAGATGCGCGACAGTTCGCCGCCGGAAGCCACCTTGCGCAGCGCACGCGCGGGCTGGCCCGGGTTGGCCGCGACCATGAATTCCACGCGTTCGCCGCCCTGCGGGTCGGGGCGGTCGCCCTCCACGGGCTCCAGCTGGACGTCGAAGCGGCCACCGCCCATGCCCAGTTCGGAAATCAGCGCGGTGGTGCTGTCGGCCAGGCGGCGCGCGGCCTCGCGGCGGCGCTGGCCCAGCACGTCGGCGGCAGCGCGCCAGTCCCTGCGTGCAGCGTCGATCTCGGCATCCAGATGCACCAGGCGTTCGCCGGCGCCGCGCAGGGTTTCCAGCTCCGCGGCGATGCCGTCGCGATGACCCGCCAACTGGTCTGGCGTGACGCGGTGCTTGCGCGCGAGTTCGTGCAGGCGGCCCAGGCGCTGTTCGATGGCTTCGAACGCGGATGGATCCAGATCCAGATCGCTGCGCACGCGGTCGAGAAGGGCCAGTGCCTCGTCCACCTGGATCGCAGCGGCGTCCAGCATGGCGTCGACTTCGCTCAGGCGCGGCTCGTGCTCGGCCACGCGCTGCAGGTCGGAACGCACGTGCTGCAGGCTGCGCGAGAGCGAAGGACCTTCCTCGCCGCCCAGTTGCGCGAAGGCGCCGTCGCAGGCGGCGATCAGGCCGGCCGCGTGCGCGTGCCGACGATGGTCGGCCTGCAGCCGGGCGATGGCTTCGGGCTCCAGTTCCTCGCGGTCTAGTTCGGCGTGCTGGTGCTGGAGCCACTCGATGCGGTCGGAGACGTCGCCGCGCGCCGACAGGGCGTCGCGTTCGGCGAGCAGTGCGCTCCAGCGAGCCGCGGCGGCCTCGACCGCGCGGCGTTCGCTGTCGGTGCGGCCGAAGGCGTCCAGCAGTGCCAGCTGGCTGGGGCGCGACATCAGCGCCTGATGTTCGTGCTGCCCATGGATCTCCACCAGCAGCCCGGCGAGTTCGCCCAGCTGGCCCAGCGTGACCGGCCGGCCGTTGACCCAGGCGCGCGAGCCGCCGTCGGCCCGGATCACGCGGCGGATCTGGCAGGCGTCGTCCTCGTCGAGCTCGTTTTCGCGCAGCCATTCGCTGGCCTTGGGAACGTCGCCGAGGGCGAATTCGGCGACCAGTTCGGCGCGATCGGCGCCGTGGCGGACCACGCCGCTGTCGGCGCGCAGGCCGGACAGCAGGCCCAGGGCGTCGACCAGCAGCGACTTGCCGGCGCCGGTTTCGCCGGAGATCACGGTCAGGCCGGGGCCGAAGGCCAGTTCGGCTTCGGTGACGACGGCGAATTGCTTGAGCGAAAGGTGGACGAGCATGGAGCGCGATTTTGCCCTGTGTGGGGTGCGCGTGATAGCGGGCGGCCGTCTCACCGGAAGCGAATAGCCGATCCGGGTTGCGCGACCGTGACGGCTTGCGTGAGACGCGGTGGCCGTCAAATATCCCGGCATGAGCCGCAAACCCGCTGATCCCTCCCTCGACCCGCGCGCCCGGCAGCTGCTGCGCACGCTGATCGGCCATTACATCCGCAGCGGCGAGCCGGTCGGCTCCCAGACCCTGGCGCGGCATTCGGGGCTGGACATCAGTCCGGCGACGGTCCGCAACATCCTGGCCGACCTGGAAGACGTGGGCTTGCTCAGCGCGCCGCACCATTCGGCGGGTCGCGTGCCGACCGCGCAGGGCTACCGCCTGTTCGTGGACTCGCTGCTGCAGGTGCGTCCGCTGCCGGACACCGACGTGGCGCGCCTGCGCGGCGAGCTGCCGGTCGGCACCGGCACGCAGGCGCTGCTGGGCAGCGCGTCGGAGCTGCTCTCGGCGATGACCCATTTCGTCGGCGTGGTCAGCGTGCCCAGGCGCGAGCAGTTCGCGTTCCGGCGCATCGAGTTCGTGCCGCTGGACGGTCCGCGCGTGCTGGCGATCCTGGTCTTCGCCGACAACGAGGTGCAGAACCGCATGGTCCAGACCCGTCGTCCGTTCGACGCGGGCGAGCTGGAGCGCGTGGCCAACTACCTCAATGCCCATTTCGCCGGCCGCACCATCGCCGACATCCGCGGCACGCTGCTGCGCGAGTTGCGCAGCGCACAGGACGAAATGCAGGTGCTGCTGACCCAGTCGGTGGAACTGGCCGAGCAGGCGCTCGCGCCCGGCGGCGACGACATGGTGCTGGCCGGCCAGACCCGGCTGATGGGCGTGCAGGAACTGGCCGACCTGGACCGCCTGCGCGAACTGTTCGACGCCTTTGCCCGCAAGCGCGAGATCCTGCAACTGCTCGAACGCACCGTGCAGGCGCCGGGCGTGCGCATCTTCATCGGCGAGGAGACCGGGCTGGCACCCCTGGAAGGCATGTCGCTGGTAACCGCCCCCTACGCCAGCGGAGCGGGCCAGGTGCTGGGCGTGCTCGGGGTCATCGGCCCCAGCCGCATGGCCTACGACCGCGTGATCCCGGTCGTGCAGGCCGCCGCTGACGCGCTGGGCGCGGCATTGCAGCCGGAAACCTGACCCGGCCTGGGCCCACCTGACCGGCACGCGGGCCGCGATTCGTCTTGAAAGCCTGCAGGCCGGCCCCATTGCTGGCCTGACGCGCCGCCGAGCGCGGCTTTTCGCATGTTTGAGCGCCCATGGCGCAGGGATGGAGCAACCGCATGACTTCCAGCATCACTTCCGGCGAACCCAACGAGACCACGCAGGCTCCCGTCGACGAGTCCGGCGCGGACCTGTCCGCACAGCTCGAGGCGGCCCGCGCCGAGGCCGCGCAGCTTCGCGAGGACTCGCTGCGCGAGCGCGCCGATCTGGAGAACCAGCGCCGACGCATGGCGCGCGAGGTTGAGATGGCGCGCAAGTTCGCCAACGAGCGCCTGCTCGGCGAACTGCTCCCCGTCATCGACAGCCTCGAAGCGGGCCTGTCGGTGCAGGCCGATACCGCTCAGCACCTGCGCGAAGGCATGGAACTGACGCTGCGCCAGCTGCTGAAGGTGGCATCGGACAACGGCCTGGTCGCGGTCGATCCGGTCGGCCAGCCGTTCGATCCGGAGAAGCACCAGGCCATGAGCATGGTCGAGGCCGCGGGCCACGCGCCCGGCGACGTGGTGCAGGTCTACCAGAAGGGCTGGCTGCTGAACGAGCGTCTCCTGCGTCCGGCGCTGGTCGTCGTCGCCCGGCACGACTGAGCGGAAGGCACCGATCCGGCGGCGCCCGCCCTTGAAGGGCAGGGCCAAACCCCCAGATAGCGGACATCGGCGGTGCGTTACCGCCCCAGCATTCAAAGCATTCGAGAGGGAGCAATCACCATGGGCAAGATCATCGGTATCGATCTCGGCACGACCAATTCGTGCGTGGCGATCATGGAAGGCGGCAAGGCGCGCGTCATCGAAAACGCCGAAGGCGACCGCACCACCCCGTCCATCGTCGCCTTCACCAAGGACGGCGAAGTCCTGGTCGGCGCCTCGGCCAAGCGCCAGGCCGTGACCAATCCGAAGAACACCTTCTTCGCCGTCAAGCGCCTCATCGGTCGCAAGTTCACCGACGCTGAAGTGCAGAAGGACATCGGCCTCGTCCCGTACAAGATCACGCAGCATGAAAACGGCGACGCGTGGGTCGAGACCTCCGAGGGCCGCAAGATGGCCCCGCAGCAGATTTCGGCCGAAGTGCTGGCCAAGATGAAGAAGACCGCCGAGGCCTACCTGGGCGAGACGGTGACCGAGGCCGTCATCACCGTGCCGGCGTACTTCAACGACAGCCAGCGCCAGGCGACCAAGGACGCGGGCAAGATCGCGGGTCTGGACGTCAAGCGCATCATCAACGAGCCCACCGCGGCCGCGCTGGCCTACGGCATGGACAAGAAGGGCGGCGATCGCAAGGTCGCGGTCTACGACCTCGGCGGCGGCACGTTCGACGTGTCGATCATCGAGATCGCCTCGGTCGACGGCGAGATGCAGGTCGAAGTGCTTTCGACCAACGGCGACACCTTCCTGGGTGGCGAGGACTTCGACAAGCGTGTCATCGACTACCTCGTCGAGGAGTTCCAGAAGGACCAGGGCATCGACCTGCGCAAGGACCCGCTGGCCCTGCAGCGCCTGAAAGACGCCGCCGAGCGCGCCAAGATCGAGCTGTCCAGCGCCCAGCAGACCGAAGTGAACCTGCCGTACGTGACGGCCGATGCCTCGGGCCCGAAGCACCTCAACATCAAGCTGACCCGCGCCAAGCTGGAAGCGCTGGTGGACGACCTGGTCAAGCGCACGATCGAACCGTGCCGCATCGCGCTGAACGACGCCGGCCTGCGTGCCAGCGAGATCAGCGAGGTGATCCTGGTCGGCGGCCAGACCCGCATGCCGAAGGTGCAGTCGGCCGTGGCCGAGTTCTTTGGCAAGGAGCCGCGCAAGGACGTCAACCCGGACGAAGCCGTCGCCGTGGGCGCGGCCATCCAGGGTGGCGTGCTGCAGGGCGACGTCAAGGACGTGCTGCTGCTGGACGTCACCCCGCTGTCGCTGGGCATCGAGACCCTGGGCGGCGTGATGACCAAGATCATCGAGAAGAACACCACCATCCCGACCAAGGCCTCGCAGGTGTTCTCCACGGCCGAGGACAATCAGTCGGCCGTTACCGTGCACGTGCTGCAGGGTGAGCGCGAGCAGGCCCGCTACAACAAGTCGCTGGCCCGCTTCGACCTGACCGGCATCGAGGCCGCACCGCGCGGCATGCCGCAGGTGGAGGTGTCGTTCGACATCGACGCCAACGGCATCCTGCACGTGTCGGCCAAGGACAAGAAGACCGGCAAGGAGCAGAAGGTCGAGATCAAGGCCGGTTCGGGCCTGTCCGAGGACGAGATCGCCAAGATGGTGGCCGACGCCGAAGCCCACCGCGAGGAAGACCAGAAGTTCCACGAGTTGGTGCAAGCCCGCAACCACGCGGACGCGCTGATCCACACCGCGCGCAGCGCCATCAAGGACAACGGCGACAAGGTGCCGGGCGACGTGATCGGCCGCACCGAAGGCGCCATCGCCGAACTGGAAACGGCCATGAAGGGCGACGACAAGGCGCAGATCGAGGCCAAGTCGAAGGCGCTGGAAGAGGCCGCGCAGTCGCTGTTCGCGGCCGCTGCTTCGGCCGGCCAGCCGGGCGGCCCGGACGCCGGCGCAGGTCCCTCGGGCGGCGCCAAGTCCGACGACGTGGTCGACGCCGAGTTCACCGAAGTCAAGGACGACAAGAAGTAAGACGGGAATAGGGAACCGGGAATTGGGAATCGTGAGGGCAGCCTGCTTTCACCGTCCCAATTCCCGTTCTTGTGTCCGTAGGCCGGAAGGCCGCTCCAAACGATTTCCCATTCCCAACTCCCGATTTCCGGCTCCATGAGCAAACGCGACTACTACGAAGTGCTGGGCGTGGCCCGCGATGCCTCCGACGAGGACCTGAAGAAGGCCTATCGCCGCTGCGCGATGAAGTACCACCCGGACCGCAATCCGGGCGATGCAGCCGCCGAGGCGTCGTTCAAGGAGTGCAAGGAAGCGTACGAAGTGCTGTCCGATGCCAGCCGGCGTCGCGCTTACGACCAGCACGGCCACGCCGCGTTCGAACACGGCATGGGCGGTGGCGGTGGCGCGGGTTACGCCGACATGGGCGACATCTTCGGCGACATCTTCGGGAACATCTTCGGCGGTGGTGCCGCGCGCGGTCCGCGTCGCGGCGCCGACATCGGCTACGTGATGGAGCTGTCGCTGGAGGAAGCGGTCGGCGGGGTCGAGAAGACCATCGAGATCCCCACGCTCGACGAATGCACCACCTGTGTCGGCACCGGTTCGGCCGACGGCAAGCTGGAGACATGCGCGACCTGCCACGGCCGGGGCCAGGTGCGTTTCCAGCGCGGCATCTTCTCGATGCAGCAGGCATGCCCGCATTGCGCCGGTCGCGGCAAGATCGTCAGCAATCCGTGCGCGGACTGCGACGGCCAAGGCCGGGTCGAGCGCACGAAGACGCTGCAGGTGAAGATTCCCGCCGGGGTCGACAACGGCGACCGAATCCGCCTGGCGGGCGAGGGCGAGGCCGGTCCTGCCGGTTCGCCACCGGGCGATCTGTACGTCGACGTGCGCGTGCGCGAACACGAGATCTTCCAGCGCGACGGCGACGACCTGCATTGCGAAGTGCCGATCCGCATCTCGCAGGCGGCGCTGGGCGACACCGTCCGCGTGCCCACGCTGGGCGGCGAGGCCGAGCTGCGCATCCCGGCCGAGACGCAGACGGGCAGGCTGTTCCGCCTGCGCGACCTGGGCGTCAAGTCGGTGCGCAGCCGCAAGCCGGGCGACCTGTACTGCCGCGTCGTCGTCGAAACGCCGGTCAACCTGACCAACGAACAACGCGAGTTGCTGGAGAAGTTCGAATCCACCTTCGTCGGCGAAAACGCACGACGCCACTCGCCCAAGTCGTCCACCTTCATGGATGGCGTCAAGGGGTTCTGGGACCGGATGACGTCCTGAGGCGTCGCTTGGCGTCGAAAAAAGGCCGCGGCAGTACCGCGGCCTTTTTTTGTGCGTGCCAGTACCTGCGCTAGGATTCCCCGACGGTGACGGATTCACCGGGACAAGGGGAACCCATGTTGAACCAAGCAAAGGCGCTGGCCCTCGCGGCCGCGTGGTCGTTCGCGTGTGCGCCGGCGGCTGCTGCGCCGGCCGTACAGCCCGAAGGCGAGCGCTCGGCGCAGATCGAGCGCCTGGACATCGCGTATGTCATCCAGCCCAACGGCTCGTTCACCGAGACGCGCGAACGCGCGATCAAGGTGCTCAAGGCTGATGCGCTGGAATACGTCAAGGATGCGTCCATCGACTACAGCACCAGCATCCAGAAGGTCGACGTGCTGGAGGCTTACACGCTGAAGGCTGACGGACGCCGCCTGCCGGTGCCGAAGTCGAACTACCAGGTCCAGACCAACGGCGGCCACGGCGATGGCGGTCCGGTCTTTTCCGATGTGACGTCGTTGACCGTGGTCTTCCCCGAGCTCGCCGTGGGCGACACGACGGTGTTCAAGTACCGGCTGACCGGTTCGCAGCCGATGTTCGACCACCATTTTTCCGAAGTCGAATCGTTCTCCCCGCAAACCTATTACGGCCAGGTCGACGTGCGCTTCGACGCGCCCGCGCAACTGCCTGTCCAGTCGGAAGCGTGGCAGATGGAGCGGGTGCGCGATGAAGTGGTGGGCGGGCGTCGCCTGAGTCACTGGCGCTTCCAGAACCGCCAGCCGTTGATGCCCGACGAGACCGGCGCGCTATTCCGCTTCGAGGACCATCCCGGGCTGGTGTACTCGACGTTCGCCAGTTACGGCGACATCGCACAGGCCTACGGCGCGCGCGCGTCCGTGAAGGCGGCGGTAACGCCCCGCATCCGAACGCTGGCCGACGAGATCGCCGGAACCCGCAAGGAGCCCCGCGACGTAGCCAGGGCACTGTACGAGTGGGTGTCCACCAACATCACCTACGCCGGCAACTGCATCGGACTGGGGGCCGTGGTGCCGCACGATCTGGACTTCGTGCTCGACAACAAGATGGGCGACTGCAAGGACCACGCCACGTTGCTACAGGCCCTGATGACCGCCCGGAACATTTCGGCCACGCAGGCGCTGATCAATTCCGGAAGCCTCTACCTGCTGCCGCGCACGCCCGCGGTGTCAATGGTCAACCACGTCATCACCTATCTGCCCGAATGGGACCTGTACCTGGACGCGACGGCGAAGGGCATTCCCTTCGGCATGCTTCCCCAAAGCGCCATGGGCAAGCCCGTCTTCCGCGTGGATGGCTATCGCGATGGAACGACGACGCCTTCGATGGTGCCCGGCAGTGCCCGCCAGACGGTGAAGACCCGACTGAAGGTAGCGGCCGATGGCTCGATCGCCGGCGAATCGGACGTGGAACTGAAGGGCCTGTACGCCGTCGGCATGCGTGCGGCCTTCCGCGGCACGACGGCCGAACAAGCGTCGCAGGGCGTGAAGCGCTATTTCCAGCAGATGGGCGCCAATGGCACCGGCAGCATGCAAATGGACGACCCACAGGCGCTGGAGGACAGCTATCGCTACCAGGTGAGCTTCAGCGTCGGGCAGGCGATGCCGGTGCCTGGCGCGATCGCGCTGGCGCCGCTGTTCTCCACGGCGGCGCCGGTGATGCGCTTCGCGTCCCAGGCGAACATGGAAGTGGACGAAACCAGGCCGGTGGTGTGCGGAAGTGGTTCTTCGCAGGAGGATTACGAGATCGAATTCGCCCCGCCCCTGCAACTTGCGGCGATTCCCTCGGACGTAGAACTGAAGGGCCGTGCGTTCAGCTATCGAGCCACCTACAAGCGCGATGGCAACACGCTGCGCGTGAGCCGGGTGCTGGAGGACCTCACGCCCGGTCCGCTCTGCCAGCCCGAGTACAACCAGGAATACAAGGACTTCATGCGCAAGGTGCTCGCCAATCTGCGCGCGCAGGTCGTGTACCAGTAACGGGCCCTCGATCGGGCCAGGTCACCGGAAGGCCGCGGCTCGTCCGCGGCCTTCTTCATTGCGAGGCGCCGCGGCACTGGCGTGTCCACATGAACGCTTGTCGCAGCTGATGCGCGCCTTCAGACTGACCGCATGAGCGATCACACCCCTCCGCAGACCCGCATCCTCATCCACGGCGCATCCGGCCGCATGGGCCGGGCGCTGCTTCGACTGGCCGGCGAGCGTAGCGACCTGATTGTCGTGGCGGCGGTACAGCGTTCGCAGCCGGCGCAGCGCGTGGTCGACGGCGTGGCCCAGTTCGCGGCTTCGGAGCTTTCCGGTGCGCCGCAGTTCGATGTCGCCATCGATTTCAGCCTGCCACAGGGCTTCGATCCCATCCTCGCGCTGTGCGAACAGCGCGGTGCCGCGCTGGTGTCGGGCACCACGGGGCTGGAGGAGCACCAGCGCGAAGCGGTGGATCGCGCCGCGCAGCAGATTCCGCTGTTGTGGGCGGCCAATTTCAGCCTCGGCGTGGCCATCCTCGGCGAATTGGTCGAGCGTGCGGCTCAGGCGCTGCCGGGTTGGGATTGCGACATCGTGGAGTCGCACCATGTGCACAAGAAGGACGCGCCTTCGGGCACCGCACTCGCGCTGGGCGCAAGCGCTGAGCAGGGCGGGGCGACGCCGCGCTATGCCTCGCTGCGCGCAGGCGACATCGTCGGCGAGCATCTGGTGCAGTTCGCCGCGCCGGGAGAGCGCATCGAGCTGATCCACCGTGCCACCAACCGCGACATCTTTGCCCGCGGCGCGCTGCACGCGGCCGCGAAGCTGGCCGGCCGCGCTCCCGGGCGCTACAGGCTGCGCGACCTGCTGTCCTGAACGGCCGCCGCGGCGGGGCGCACTTCGTGCACATGACGCTGGCGTTACCGGCCTCGTCCCGCTAGAATTCCGGCTCGCCTGAACCCCTTCCGTCGGACCGGTCCCGCACCGCGTCCGCGTTTTGCTGCAACCCGAATTTGGCGTTGCGCGGCGGGAAGGGTCAGCACCCCCCGGCAGCCAAGGCGATCCCCGTGACCCAACCCGCAATCCTCGCGCTCGAAGACGGCACCCTCTTCGAGGGCGTTTCCGTAGGCGCGCCCGGCCTTTCGGTCGGTGAAGTCGTATTCAACACGGCCATCACCGGCTACCAGGAAATCCTCACGGACCCCTCCTACGCCCGCCAGCTGGTGACGCTGACGTATCCGCACATCGGCAACACCGGTTGTACCGACCAGGACGACGAAGCCGCCCGCGCGTGGGCCGCCGGCCTGATCGTGCGCAACGTGCCGCGCCGTCCCAGCAACTGGCGCAGCCAGGTGTCGCTGCCGGAATGGCTCAAGGCGCGCGGCATCGTCGCCATCGCCGACATCGACACGCGCAAACTCACGCGCATTCTGCGCGACAAGGGCGCGCAGAACGGCGCGCTGATGGCCGGTGAGATCGATGTCGACAGGGCGCTGGAAGCCGCGCGCAAGTTCCCCGGCCTGAAGGGCATGGACCTGGCCAAGGAAGTCAGCGTGCGCGAGCGGTACGAGTGGCGCGATGGCCAGCTGGACCTGGACCGCAACGCGTTCGTGACGGCGGAGCCCAAGTTCCACGTCGTCGCGTACGACTACGGCGTCAAGTACAACATCCTGCGCATGCTGGCCGAGCGTGGCTGCAAGCTCACCGTCGTGCCGGCGCAGACCCCGGCGTCCGAGGTCTTCGCGCTCAAGCCCGACGGCGTGTTCCTGTCCAATGGCCCGGGCGATCCGGCGCCGTGCGACTACGCCATCGCGGCCATCAAGGAATTCATTGCCGCGAAGATCCCGACCTTCGGCATCTGCCTGGGCCATCAGCTGCTGGCGCTGGCCGCGGGCGGCCAGACCGTGAAGATGCCGCACGGCCATCACGGTGCGAACCATCCGGTGCAGGACCTCGACACCGGCCGGGTGATGATCACCTCGCAGAACCACGGTTTCGCCGTCGACGAGTCGACGCTGCCGGCCAACGTGCGCGTGATCCACCGTTCGCTGTTCGACGGTACCAACCAGGGCATCGAGCTGACCGATGCGCCGGCCTTCAGCTTCCAGGGGCACCCGGAAGCGAGCCCCGGCCCGCACGATGTGGCGCCGTTGTTCGACCGGTTCGTCGCCTCGATGCAAGCGGCGAAGTGAGCCCGGCGGCCGCCAAGCCCGTCCGCAAGCGCCATTGGCGCAGATTGTTCGTTCTTGCGGCGGTGCTGGGTGCCTATCCGGCATTCGTGATGACGGCCACCTACTCGCAGTTCTTCGCTGCCGGACTGCCCGGCGGTCGCAACGGCCCGGCCGATGCGTACCGCCACTCGCTCGCCAGCGCGATCGTCGCCTACACGCTGTCACCGCGCTGCGTGGACTGGGTTACGCGCGTGATGGAGCGGGGCGGGCAGGGCAACGCGGCCCGTGCGATGGATGCGCACAACAACCGGTTCGGCGCGCGCATCGGCGCGACCGCCGACAGCTGGAACGCCATGCAGCAGGCGGTGCTTGCTGCCGTGAACCATGGCGCGATCGACGCCCGATCGCCCGACCAGATCACCTGGCTCGCGCCCGCCGCGTGGCAGGAACGACTTTACTGAGGACCCCCATGCCCAAGCGCACCGACATCAAAACCGTCCTGATCATCGGCGCCGGTCCGATCGTGATCGGCCAGGCCTGCGAGTTCGACTACTCCGGCGCGCAGGCGTGCAAGGCGCTGCGCGACGAGGGTTACCGCGTGGTGCTGGTCAACAGCAACCCGGCCACGATCATGACCGACCCGAACATGGCCGACGCTGTGTACATCGAGCCGATCAACTGGCAGACGGTCGAGAAGATCATCGCCAAGGAAAAGCCTGACGCGCTGCTGCCGACCATGGGCGGCCAGACGGCTCTCAACTGTGCACTCGACCTGGCCGACAACGGCGTGCTCGAGAAGTACAACGTCGAGCTGATCGGCGCCTCGCGCGAGGCGATCCGCATGGCCGAAGACCGCGAGCTGTTCCGCGTGGCCATGGCCGAGATCGGCCTGGAATGCCCGAAGGCCGAAGTCGCCCGCAACTTCGAGCAGGCGGTGGAGATCCAGGCGAAGGTCGGCTATCCGACCATCATCCGCCCGTCGTTCACGCTGGGTGGCACCGGTGGCGGCATTGCCTACAACAAGGAAGAGTTCGAGGAGATCGCCAAGCGCGGCCTCGAGCTCTCGCCCGTGCACGAGATCCTCGTCGAGGAGTCGGTGCTGGGCTGGAAGGAGTTCGAGATGGAAGTGGTCCGCGACAAGGCGGACAACTGCATCATCGTCTGCTCCATCGAGAACTTCGATGCGATGGGCGTGCACACCGGCGACTCGATCACCGTCGCGCCGGCGCAGACGCTCACCGACAAGGAATACCAGCGCCTGCGTGATGCCTCCATCGCGGTGCTGCGCAAGATCGGCGTGGACACCGGCGGCTCGAACGTGCAGTTCGGCATCAACGCCACGAACGGTCGTGTCGTCGTCATCGAGATGAACCCGCGCGTGTCGCGTTCCTCGGCGCTGGCGTCCAAGGCCACGGGCTTCCCGATCGCCAAGATCGCCGCCAAGCTCGCCGTGGGCTACACGCTCGACGAGCTTCGCAACGAGATCACCGTCGGCGCGACGCCGGCTTCGTTTGAGCCGAGCATCGACTACGTCGTCACCAAGATTCCGCGCTTCGCGTTCGAGAAGTTCCCGCAGGCCGACGCGCGGCTGACCACGCAGATGAAGTCCGTCGGCGAAGTGATGGCCATGGGCCGCACTTTCCAGGAATCGCTGCAGAAGGCGCTGCGTGGGTTGGAGACCGGCAAGGTCGGCCTCGACCCCACCGGCCTGGACCTGTCGAGCGACGACGACCTGGCCAAGCTGCGCCGCGAGCTGAAGGAGCCGGGTCCGGAGCGCATGTTCTACATCGGCGATGCGTTCCGTGCCGGCATGAGCGTGGAGGACGTGCACGCGCTGTCGTTCGTCGATCCGTGGTTCCTGGACCAGATCGAGGAGATCATCGCGGCAGAGAAGGACGTCGCCGAGGCTGGGTTGTCCGCGCTCGACAAGAGCCGCATGCGCGTGCTCAAGCGCATGGGCTTCTCCGACGCGCGCCTGGCGCAGCTCACCGGCACTGACGAAACCGCGGTGCGCACGCTGCGCCGCGCCTTCGGCGTGCGCCCCGTGTACAAGCGCGTGGACTCGTGCGCGGCGGAGTTCGCCACCACCACCGCGTACATGTACTCCACGTACGAGGACGAGTGCGAGGCCAACCCGAGCAACCGCGACAAGATCATCGTGCTCGGCGGCGGTCCCAACCGCATCGGCCAGGGCATCGAGTTCGACTACTGCTGCGTGCACGCGGCACTCGCCCTGCGCGAGGACGGGTACGAGACCATCATGGTCAACTGCAACCCGGAAACCGTCTCGACCGACTACGACACGTCCGACCGCCTGTACTTCGAGCCGCTGACGCTGGAAGACGTGCTGGAAATCGCGGACCTGGAGAAGCCCAAGGGCGTGATCGTGCAGTACGGCGGCCAGACCCCGCTGAAGCTGGCGCGCGCGCTGGAAGCCAATGGCGTGCCGATCATCGGCACCACGCCGGACAGCATCGACCTGGCCGAGGACCGCGAGCGCTTCCAGAAGCTGGTTCAGGACCTGGGCCTGGCGCAGCCGCTCAACCGCACCGCGCGCAATCCGGAAGAAGCCATCGTGCTGGCCTCGCAGATCGGTTACCCGCTGGTCGTGCGTCCCAGCTATGTGCTGGGCGGCCGCGCGATGGAGATCGTGCACGGCGACGCCGACCTGCATCGTTACATCCGCGACGCGGTGAAGGTGTCCAACGATTCGCCGGTGCTGCTGGACCGCTTCCTCGACAACGCCGTGGAAGTCGACGTCGACGTCATCGCCGACAAGTACGGCAACGTGCTGGTTGCCGGCGTGATGGAGCATATCGAGGAAGCCGGCGTGCATTCGGGCGACTCGTCGTGCTCGCTGCCGCCGTACTCGCTGACGCCGGCCGTGCAGGGCAAGCTGCGCGAGCAGGTGGTGGCGCTGGCCAAGTCGCTGAAGGTCGTCGGACTGATGAACACCCAGTTCGCGATCACCTTCGACGAGCAGGGCAACGAAACCATCTACCTGATCGAAGTGAACCCGCGTGCCTCGCGCACCGTGCCGTTCGTGTCCAAGGCCACCGGCATGGCACTGGCGAAGATTGCCGCGCGCTGCATGGTCGGCAAGACGCTGGCCGAGCAGGGCGCCACCAAGGAGATCGTTCCCGACTACTACTCGGTGAAGGAGGCGATCTTCCCGTTCGCCAAGTTCCAGGGCGTGGACCCGATCCTCGGGCCGGAAATGCGCTCCACCGGCGAGGTGATGGGCGTGGGCCGCAACTTCGGTGCGGCGATGGCGCGCGCGCAGGAAGCCGGCGGCATCAAGGCGCTGCCGGCCGGCGGCAAGGTGTTCATCTCGGTGCGCGATCCGGACAAGAAACGCGTGTTGCCGGTGGCGCAGGACCTGGTCAAGCGTGGCTACGCGCTGGTCGCGACCGAAGGCACGCACCGGTTCCTCACGGAGCAGGGCCTGGAGTGCGAGCGCATCAACAAGGTCACCGAAGGCCGTCCGCACGTGGTCGACCTGATCAAGAACGGCGAGATCGTCTACATCGTCAACACCACGGAAGGTCGCCAGGCGATCAACGACTCGTTCTCGATCCGCCGCGAGGCGCTCCAGCACCGCGTCACGTACTCGACCACCGTGTCGGGCGCGCGTGCACTGGTGAACTCGCTGGAATACCGCGGCACCGGCCCCGTCTGGTCGCTGCAGGAGCTGCACGCGGAAGTGCAGGGCGCGTAAGGGCTCAAGGCCGTCATCCCCGCGAAGGCGGGGATCCACCCTTGCAGGTATCACGCCGACCGAGCCCGTGACGCGGCGGGCTGCCGGATTCCTGCTTTGGCCGGAGGGCGGCTCCAGAACGCCCGTCGCGGAGTCAACGGGTTCACCCCGGCGCCCTTCTGATACAGAATCCGCCTATCGCCATCGCCGGACCCCGCGTCCGGCGCACAGGAAGAACAAGCAATGCGAGCACCCATCACCCTTCAGGGCGCGCAGCGTCTGCGCGCCGAACTGGAAGAATTGAAGTCGGTCAAGCGGCCGGCCGTCATCAACGCGATCGCCGAAGCGCGAGCGCACGGCGACCTCAAGGAAAACGCCGAGTACGCGGCGGCCCGCGAGCAGCAGGGCTTCATCGAAGGCCGCATCAAGCAACTCGAAGCCGAGCTGTCGCACGCGCAGATCATCGACGTGTCCTCGCTCAACGCCGGGTCGCGCGTCGTGTTCGGCGCAACGGTGGATCTGGCCGACACCGAAACCGACGAATCCAGGCGCTACCAGATCGTTGGCGACCTGGAGGCCGACATCAAGCAGGGCCTGATCGCCATCTCGTCGCCGGTGGCGCGCGCGCTGATCGGCAAGCACGAAGGCGACACCATCACCATCGACGCGCCGGGCGGCATCCGCGAGTACGAGATCGTCGGCGTCAGCTACGCCGGCTGAGCAGCGCCCGTCCCTGCATGCAGCGCAGGGCGGGCGGGGAGAGAGGCTCTTGGCTTCCGCGCAAACCATCACGCTGCTGCTGCCTGCACGTTCGCGCTTCGGCGGACAGCGCCTGTCCGAGGCCACCGGGCGTGCGCTTGCGCGTGCGGACCATTCACGACGCGAGGCCGATGCGCTGGCGGACGTCCTCGACGTGTTGCCGCGTGGCTGGCCAGTAGCGGCGGCGGCGCGGCAGCGCGACGTCGGCGATGCGGCAGGCGCGATCTGGCTGCGTGCGGATCCCGCCTACGTGCGGCCGGACATCAACGGCGCGAGGCTGCTGTCGTACGGTCAGGCATTGAATCTCACGGCCGACGACGCCGCGTCGCTGTTGCGTCCGCTCAAGCCACTGTTCGGCGATGCCGGGTTCCCGATCGATGCGCCGTCGCCCTCGCGCTGGTACCTGCGAGTACCCGCCGGCTCGAAACTGCCGCAGTTCACGTCGCCGGAGCAGGCGCTCGGCGCGGACCTCTTCGACGAGTTGCCGCAGGGACCCGAAGGTCGCCGCTGGCGCGCGCTGCTCAGCGAGGCGCAGGTCGTCCTGCACAACCATCCGCTCAACGCGCAGCGCGCAGCCGCCGGCTTGGCGCCGGTGAATTCGCTGTGGTTCTGGGGTGCGGGCGCGCTGCCCGACCGCGTGCAGTCGCGTCACGCGCGCATCGCCAGCGACGACGAGACGCTGACCGCACTGGCGGCCCTCGCCGGTGCCCAGGTGCAGGCCCGCCCCGCGTCCTGGGACGGCGAGCTCACGCGCGGTGACGCACTGATCGATCTGCGCGATGCGCGCGACTTGGCCGCACTGGAAAACGACTGGTTCGCGCCGTTGCTCGAGGCGCTGGCGCAAGGCGCGCTGGCGCGGCTTCGATTCGATTTCGACGACGGTGCGCGGTACGACATCGCACGGTCGCAGCGTTGGCGCTTCTGGCGTCGACAGTTGCAGTCCTTCGTCGGCATCGCGAACGACGAATGAAACCCGTCGCACGCCTGCGTCGGCGCGAATGCGCCCAGCCATGGAACGAGCCGGGCCAGTGGCCCGAGATGCTCGCACCGTTACTCCGCCGCCTGTACGCCGCGCGCGGTGCGACGACGATAGAGCTCGCACAGCCGCGCCTCGCGCATCTGGTCGCGCCGGACCGGCTGGGCGGACTGGATGCCGCCGTGGCGTTGCTGTCGCAGGCGATCGCCCAGGACCGCCACATCGTGGTGGTTGGCGATTTCGACTGCGACGGCGCCACGGCCTGCGCCGTCGGCGTACGTGGCTTGCGCATGCTCGGCGCGCGGCGCGTCTCGCACGCGGTGCCCAACCGCATCGTGCATGGCTACGGGCTATCGCCCGCGCTGGTCGAGGAACTGGCCGCGATGCAGCCCGAACTGCTGGTCACGGTGGATCACGGCATCGCCTGTCACGCGGGCATTGCCGCGGCGAAGTCGCGCGGCTGGGACGTGCTGGTCACCGATCACCACCTACCGGGCGACACGCTGCCGCCGGCCGACGCCATCGTCGATCCCAACCTGCGCGGCGACGAGTTCCCCAGCAAGGCGCTGGCCGGCGTCGGCGTGATGTTCTACGTCCTGCTGGCGCTGCGTCGCCGGCTGCGCGAACAGGGCGCCCTGGGCGAGCGCGAGCCGGACCTGCAGGGGCTGCTCGACCTGGTTGCCGTGGGGACGGTCGCCGATCTCGTACCGCTGGATGCCAACAACCGGGCGCTGGTCGGCGCGGGCCTGCGTCGCCTGCGCGCGGGGCAGGGATGCGCGGGGCTGCGCGCATTGATCGAGGTCTCGCAGCGCGACGCAGGGCGCCTTACCGCCAGCGACATCGGCTACGCGATAGGCCCGCGCCTCAACGCGGCCGGGCGGCTCGAGGACATGTCGCTGGGCATCGAATGCCTGCTTACCGACGACCTCGCGCGCGCGCGCGACATCGCGGCCACGCTCAACGAGATCAACAGCGAGCGCCGCGCGGTACAGCAGCAGATGACCGACGACGCCGAACGCGCCCTCGCGCGGGTGACGCTGCTCGACGGCGTGGTGCCGCCGGCGGTGTGCCTGTTCGATGCCGAATGGCATCCCGGCGTGGTCGGCCTGGTGGCGTCGAAGATGAAGGAACGCCTGCATCGTCCCGTCATCGCGTTCGCACCGGCCGAACCGGGCAGCGATGCGCTGCGCGGTTCGGCGCGCTCGATCCCCGGCTTCCACATCCGCGACGCGCTGGCCGGCGTGGCGGCGCGCCATCCCCAGCTGATCGAGCGTTTCGGAGGCCACGCGATGGCGGCCGGCCTGTCGCTGCGGATCGATTCGTTCCCGGCCTTCGCCGATGCGTTCCGCGACTATGCGCATTCGGCGCTGACCCCTGAGCTGCTGCAGGCCGACGTGCTCAGCGATGGCGAGCTGCATCCCGAAGAGTTCTGCCGAGCCAGCGCCGAAGCCCTGCGCGACGGCGGTCCATGGGGCCAGGCCTTCCCGGAGCCGCAATTCGACGGCGAATTCGACGTTCTCAACTGGCGTGTGATCGGCGAGCGCCACCTCAAGCTCGAACTCGGCTGCGCCGGCCTGCGCCTCAACGCCATCGAGTTCGGCGGCTGGACGGGCAATCCACCGACCGCGCGCGTGCGCATCGCCTACCGCCTGGAGCCGGACGACTACCGCGGCGGTGAGGCGGTGCAACTGGTGGTCGTGCATCGCGAAGGGATCGGCTGAGCGGGCAGCTGACGAGCGTCGGTGGTAATGCGCTCGCGCCCTCGTGATAATCCGGGCATCGCGCCGTAGGGGTCAAAGCGGTGTGGTGCTCACTGGACTTCCGCATCAGGATCCGATGCTCCCGACGACACTCCGCACGTTTCCGGCGCGACTGGGCGCTCTCGCGCTCTCGCATCCCATCCGCACGCTGCTGATCGTCTGGCTGGTGCTTTGCCTGCCCTGGTTGATCGGTCAGAAGGCACTTCCGTACGACGCCGAGCAGGAGTTCTATCCGGCGGTAGCTTTCACCGTGCAGCAATTGCGCGGGTTGGAAGGCCCGTGGTGGAACCCGTACCTGTTCGGCGGTTATCCGCATTTCGCCGATCCTCAGGGGATGACATTCCAGCCGACGGTCATCCTGCCGATGCTGCTGTCGCCGCTGCCGTCCCTGACATGGTTCAGTGCGGTAATCGTGCTGCACGTTGCGTTCGCCGGGATCGGTGCGGTGCTGCTGGCCAGGCGCTACGGATTGCAGGCGCCTGCGCAGTTGCTGTTCGCGCTGACGTTGATGTTCGGAGGCGTGGCGGCATCGCGCATGCAACACGTCCCGATGATCGTGAGCTATGCCTTCATCCCGTGGCTCTGGTGGAGCCTGCACCGGCTGGCAGAACGACCGTCGGCAGGCCGCAGTGCACTGGCTGGTCTCATAGGCGGCCTGTGTGCTTTGCAGATGACGCAGGTGACCTTCCTGATCGCCGTTGCCGCCATTGCGTACGGGATAGGCCTGCTTGTGATGCAGCCGCGCACGCGCCGATGGGCGTTCCTCGCCCATCTGGCCTTGGCCGGCGTGGTCGCCATGTTGATCTGCCTTCCGCAATGGCTTGCAACATTCGCCTGGCTGCCCTTTACGAACCGCCAGCAGATCACGCTGGACCAGGTGGCCGTCGGCCCGCTGTCATGGGATGCCTTTGGCACGTTGCTGGGTATCGACTACTTCAGGGACCGCTACCTCGGCAGCGGAGACCTGACCCAGGACTACATGTACCTGGGCGCGGTGCCGCTGGCAGTGTGGGCCATGTGGGGCGGCAACCTGTCGCCCGAGCATCGCCGCCTGGCGCGCGGACTGATCGCCGGCATCGTCATCGCAATCGTCTACGCGCTCGGAACGCGAACTCCGATCTACACGTGGCTGTATCACTACCTTCCGGGCGTGGATCTTTTCAAGCGTCCGGCAGACAGCCTGTTCCTGTTCGTGCCGGCGAGCGCGCTGCTCGCGGCGCTGGCGTTGGAGGCGCGCTCGCGCTCCATGCCTTACCGCGTCAACTGGCCGGGATGGCTGATGATCGCGGCACTGGTGACATATGCCGTGTGGTACGCATTCGTGGTCCTGCAATGGCCGGGTGCCCTGCGAGGCGTCGCCGCGACCATCGTTATTGGTGGCGCGGCCGCCTGGTTGCTGCGCGGTCGGGCTGACCTGAGGCCGCAAGTAGTGCTCGCAATGCTCGCGCTGATCGCGATCGACATGGCCGCACACAACGTACGCGGCCGCTACTACGGTTCGCGCAACGAGACGCGCAAGCTGTATCGCAGTGCGGACTGGCCGGATGCGGGCAAATCGCCGATGGCGCCTGTGTTGTTGCGACTGCGCGACCAGTTGCAGGGTGATGGCCCGGTGCCGCAACGCTTCGAGCCAATCGGCCTGGATGACCTGGTAAACGGCGCCACCGTGCGCCACCTCGCCATGACGTCGGGCTACAACCCGATGCTTTATCTGCCGTACGTGCGCTTGGCAGGCGCGTCGCCCGGCGTGATCCGCAAACCGTCCGAGCGTCCGTTCACCAAATGGGCGCCGGACTTCAACGCTGGCCTGTTCGATCTGCTGGGCCTGCGCACGATCGTGTCGCGCGAGCCAATGCCCGGATCGGTGCACCTCGACGGTTACCACTGGGTCCTGCGCGATACCGTGTTGCCTCGCGTGCTCAGTCCGACCGTGGCCTTGCCGCACGGCGGAAGCGAACCTCCGGCCGAGCGCTTCGTCGGCACTGATTTCCGCTCGCACGTGTGGCTGCCGGAAGCTGCCGTACGTGGCTCCGAGTGCCTCGGCACGACTCGCGCGGCGCGCGTGGGCGCGGTGGACTACAAGGCCAATGCGGTTACGGTCGAATATTCCGCCGAGGCCTCCAGTTGGCTGGTATTGAACGAAATCGATGCGCCCGGGTGGTGGGCCGAAGTGGACGGACGCGAGATGCCGCTGGTCCGGGCCAACGGTCTGTTCCGCGCCGTCTGCGCGCCGGGCGGGTCGCATCGCCTGAACTTCCGCTTCAGCCCCCTGCGCATGATCGAGGCCGGATGGCGGCAGCGATAACGCCGCCATCCTTGCGGTCAGACCGCGTCGGCGATCACGCTGGCCGCCTGGCGTGCAGGCCGCGGACCCAGACCCAGCAGCGGCCGCATCCATCCCACCCGCCGTACCAGCTCGAAGGCGGCGAAGCACAGCGCAAGCGTCGCCAGCACCAGCAGTGGACCTTCGATCGGCGGAGGCAGGCCGAGCGGCTGCAGGTTGTGTGCGAGGACGACGATGATGGTCTGGTGGAGGATGTACACCGGGAAGACGGCTTCGGTGAGATAGCGGCGCGCGCGGCTGTCGCCCGGCGACCAGCTTGCGGCGAAGCCGATGATCGCGACGATGGCGCTCCACTGGAACAGGCCCCACACGGCGCGCTGCACCGCGCGCAATGCGTCCGGCGGCGTGCTGTCGCCGCCGTAGAGGCCGAAGTACCAGACGATGAACGCATAGCCAGCCACCGAAATCAGCGCTGCCGGCCAGCGCAGGGTGGCGAACCGGTCCCATACGGTCTGCGATTTCGCCACGGCGAATCCCAGCAGGAACTGCGGCAGGTACTGGGCGTGGTTGTACCAGTCGTCCACCAGCGCATGGGTCGACTCGAAGCGGCCCACCAGCGCCAGGCGCACCACGATCAGGAACAGCGCGGGCCAGACAAGCAGTCCGTAGCCGCGGCCGAGCCAGGCGGCGAGTCGCTCGGACATGCGTGAAAGCGCATCCGGTGCGATCCAGCGCAGTACGCACAGCACCACGGTGTAGGCCCACAGATAGACCACGAACCACAGGTGGTTCCAGGTCGGCACGGCCAGGCACTCGCCGTCGCGGCAGAAATTGGGGTCGGCCTGCAGGTAGCGCGCCCAGAACGCCAGGTAGCCATCGTGGTAACCGCCGGGCAGCTTCTCGACCACCTCGTAATAGGACTGGGGCGTGACGAGGACCAGCATGCCGAACGCCAGCGGCACCAGCAGCCGCCACGACCGCCTGCGCAGGAAGCCATGCTCGCCCTTGCCCAGCAGGAACGCTGTCGCGACGCCCGAGATGAAGAACAGCAGCGACAGGCGCCACGGCGAACTCATCAGCATGAACGGCTCCAGCGTGCGGCTGGCGAACAGGCTTTTGACGTGCCAGTCCCAGGTCACGTAGTACATGCCGACGTGGTAGAGGACCAGCAGCGCGAACGCGCCGATGCGGACCCAGTCGAGGAAGTAGCGGCGGCTCACGGCGGTGCGTCCCTTGCGTGGATGACACCTGCACTGTTGGCCGCGCGGGAGCCGGCTTCCAGCGCGAAGTGACGAAGCGATGGGCGTCTGGGACGAGCCGCAGGCGGGCAGGGACGGGCGGTGGCGGCCTGCGCCTACAATCCGGGCGGATGAATGCGCCTTCGCCTCCGTCGCCCGTTCCGTTCCCCTCGCACGGCTGGCGCCGCACTTTCGAGATCGGTTTCTGGGTGCTCACCGCCCTGATCAATGCCGTCACCAACAGCGTGACCGTGCTGATCGACATCCGCCGCAACGGGCTGGGCTTCGCCGCGTGGGAGCCGGTCACCTGGGAATGGTCGAGCGGCGTGGTCATGCTGGCACTGGTACCAGCCGTCGTCTGGTTCACCCGGCACGCACCGCTGCACTGGGACACCTGGCGGCGGACGCTGCCCCTTCACCTGCTGGCCAGCATGGTGTTCAGCGTGGTCCACGTGCTGGGCATGGTGGCGATCCGCGAGGTGGTGTACGCGGTTCACGGAGTCGAATACGACTTCGGCCCCTGGCTGCAGCAGCTGACCTACGAATACCTCAAGGACGTGCGCAGCTACGCCGGCATGGTCGTGCTGATCGAGGGCTACCGCTTCATCCGGCGCCGACTGCAGGGCGAGGCCAGCCTGCTCGGCGAGCCGGACGAGGGACCGCCGGTGGAGCCGGTCGAGCGGCCCGACCGGTTCCTCGTGCGCAAGCTCGGGCGTGACTTCCTGGTCGCCGCGGCCGACGTGGAATGGCTGCAGGCAGCCGGCAACTACGTGAACCTGCGCGTCCGCGGCCACGACTATCCGCTGCGCTGCACGATGGCGGCCATCGAGGAGCGCCTGGACCCCGCGCGCTTCGCCCGCATCCACCGCAGTTACGTGGTCAACCTGGGGCAGGTGGCTTCGATCGAACCGCTGGATACCGGCGATGCACGCGTGCACCTGGCCGACGGGACCGTGCTGCCCTGCAGTCGCCGGCATCGCGAGGCGTTGCGCGAGCGTGCGGGCTTCACCTGAAGCCGACCGCTTTGACGCGGCCGCAACATTCACGCACCTAGGCTGAACAGCCTCACCCGGGGCCAGGAGCGCGCGTCATGCCGTTGACCATCAATCTCGAACTGTCGGACCAGGATCTGCAGCACTTCGCTGGTGTGGTCGAATCGGCGAAGCAGGCCTCGGCCGGCCTCAGCGACACGCAGGTCATCGACGCGGCCACCGAGCTGGTGACCAAGGCGCAGCAGAGCAATCCGCCGCAGTTCGTGAAGGAGCGGCTGGAACTGGTCGGCACGCTGGTGGCGATGGCGCGCGACGAGGGCTGGTCGCTGCCTGCGGAGGACTGCGCCAACGTGCGCGCCGCGCTGTCGTACTTCGCCCATGGTGCCGACGTCATCCCGGACAACGTGCCGGTGCTGGGCTTCATCGACGACGCCATCATGATCGAGTTGTGCGCGCGCGAAATGCAGCACGAGATCGAGGCGTACAACGATTTCATCGAATACCGGCAGCGCGAGGCCGAGCGTCGCAAGCTCGACCCCGCCACCGTGGGCCGTGCCGACTGGCTGGAAGGCCGGCGCGAGGAACTGCAGGACCGCATGCATCGCCGGCGCAATCGCGATTTCCGTGGCGGTTTCGGCAGCGGGTTCGGGATGGGCTTTGGTGGCAGCAGCGGCTACGGGCCGGTACGGCGCTACTCCGATTCCGGCTGGCGACCGGGCCCGCCGCGGTTCTCGGTGGGCAGGTAGCGCCTTTGGGCAGGCGGCTCGTTTAGCGGGTCACGCGCCCAGTTCGATCAGGTCCGCCGCGGCCGAGCGGTTTGTTAGAATCGCCGGTTCCTTTGACCGAATCGCACCTGGACATGATCGAGCTCAATCCCGTCCGCCAGCGCATCGCCGACCTGAAGGGTCGGCTGGATGCGCTGAGGGGGTATCTTTGACTACGACGGAAAAGTCGAACGTCTTGAAGAAGTAAACCGCGAACTGGAAAGCCCCGACGTCTGGAACGACGCCGAACGGGCCCAGTCGCTGGGTCGCGAACGCTCCTCGCTCGACAAGGTAGTCGGTGGCATCCGCAGCCTGACCGAAGGTCTGGTGAGCGCGGAGGAACTGCTCGAACTGGCCGAGATGGAAAGCGACGAGGGCACCGCGCAGGCGGTGGTCGACGACGTCGAGCGCTACGCGAAGGACGTCGAGAAGCTCGAGTTCCAGCGCATGTTCTCCGGCAAGATGGATGGCGCGAACGCGTTCGTCGACATCCAGGCCGGCGCCGGCGGCACCGAGGCGCAGGACTGGGCCGAGATCCTGCTGCGCATGTACCTGCGCTGGGCCGAGTCGCGCGGCTGGAAAGCCGAACTGATGGAAGTCAGCGGCGGCGACGTGGCCGGCATCAAGTCGGCGACCTTCCGCGTGGAAGGCGATTTCGCCTATGGCTGGCTCAAGACCGAGACGGGCGTGCACCGGCTGGTGCGCAAGTCGCCGTTCGACTCCGACAACCGCCGCCATACCAGCTTCACGTCGGTATTCGTCTCGCCGGAAGTCGACGACAAGATCGACATCGAGATCAATCCGGCCGACCTGAAGACCGACGTGTACCGGTCCTCCGGCGCAGGCGGCCAGCACGTCAACAAGACCGAGTCGGCGGTGCGCATCACGCACGTGCCATCCGGCATCGTCGTGGCCTGCCAGACCGAACGCAGCCAGCACGCCAACCGCGACCGCGCCATGAAGATGCTCGCGGCGAAGTTGTACGAACTGGAAATCCAGAAGCGCAACGCCGAGCGCGACGCGGTGGAAGCCACCAAGTCCGACATCGGCTGGGGCAGCCAGATCCGCAACTACGTGCTGGACCAGAGCCGCATCAAGGACCTGCGCACCGGTATTGAGCGCAGCGACACGCAGAAGGTGCTGGACGGCGACCTGGACGAGTTCGTCGAGGCCAGCCTGAAGTCCGGCCTGGAAGCCGGCTCGAAACGCGCCGACGCGGTATAAATCCCGCACGTCATTCCCGCGAAAGCGGGAATCCAGGGACTTTGCTCCGGGACCTGATTCTCAAGACACTGGATCCCCGCCTTCGCGGGGATGACGAGCAAGACGACCCAATACTTTCAGATCCCATCCCATGACCGACCAGACGCCCGCTCCGCAGACGCACACCGACGAGAACTTCCTGATCGCCGAGCGTCGCGCCAAACTCACGGCGTTGCGCGGGGAGGGCATCGCGTTTCCCAACGACTTCCGCCGCAGCGATTACGCAGGCGATCTGCAGGCGCAGTACGCCGATGCCGAGCAGTGGAATGCCGAGGCGCTGGACGGGAAGGCGCACCGCGTCGCGCTGGCCGGCCGCGTGCTGCTCAAGCGCGACATGGGCAAGGCGGGCTTCGCCCAGATCCAGGACGAGTCCGGCCGCATCCAGCTGTGGCTGAAGAAGGACCTGCTGGGCGATGCGTACGACGTCTTCAAGAACCTCGACCTGGGCGACATCGTGTCGGTCGAGGGCGAGCTCACCCGCACCCGCACCGGCGAGCTGTCGGTCAGGGCGTCGTCGCTGCGCCTGCTGACCAAGGCACTGCGCCCGCTGCCGGACAAGTTCCACGGCATGGCCGACGTGGAGCAGCGCTACCGTCAGCGCTATGTCGACCTGATCGTTACGCCCGAAGCGCGCGACGTGTTCGTCAAGCGCAGCAAGATCATCCGCGCGATGCGCGCGTGGCTGGACACGCGGCGCTTCCTCGAAGTCGAAACGCCGATGATGCATTACATCCCCGGCGGCGCCGCGGCCAAACCGTTCGTCACTCACCACAACGCGCTGGACCTGCAGCTGTACCTGCGCGTCGCGCCGGAGCTGTATCTCAAGCGCCTGGTGGTCGGCGGCCTGGAGCGCGTGTACGAGATCAACCGCAACTTCCGCAACGAAGGCGTCTCGACCCGCCACAACCCCGAGTTCACCATGTTGGAGCTGTACGAGGCGTACGCCACGTACACGCAGATCATGGACCTGACCGAGGGCCTCATCCGCGACGTGGCGGTCGAGGTGCTGGGCACTACGCAGATGCATTGGGACGGTGCCGACATCGACCTGGGCCCGACGTTCCGTCGCTGGCGCCTGGATGAAGCGGTGCGCCACTACAACCCGGAGATCAGCGTCGCCGACTGCCGCGACCGCGACGCGCTGGCGGCGCACTGCAAGCGTCTGGGCATTCCGGTCAAGGCCGACTACGGCTGGGGCAAGCTGCTGCTGGAGATCTTCGAAAAGACGGCCGAGCACCAGCTGGTGCAGCCGACCTTCATCACCCATTACCCGGTGGAAGTCTCGCCGCTGGCGCGCGAGAGCGACGACGAGAAGGGCATCACCGACCGCTTCGAGCTGTTCGTCAACGGCAAGGAACTGGCCAACGGCTTCTCCGAGCTGAACGACCCAGAGGACCAGGCCGAGCGCTTCCGCGCCCAGGTCGCGGCGAAGGAGGGCGGCGACGACGAGGCGATGCACTACGACGCCGACTACATCCGCGCACTGGAAGTCGGCCTGCCGCCGACCGGCGGGCTGGGCATCGGCATCGACCGACTGGTGATGCTGATGACCGGTTCGGCCTCGATCCGCGACGTCCTCCTGTTCCCCTACATGCGCCCTGAAGTGGGGTGAGCTGGGCCCGCGGCACTGCCGCGGGCCCCGGCGAACGCCCGGCCATGGATGGCCGGGCCGGGCGATCCGAAGCTGGTCGCGCACCGCCATGGACGGCATTAGCGACTCATTCGAAACTGATGCTGCGCGGCACTGCCGCGGGCCTGACGAACGCCCGGCCATGGATGGCCGGGCCGGGCGACCCGGAGCCGGACGCGCACCGCCATGGACGGCATTAGCGACTCATTCGAAACTGATGCTGCGCGGCACTGCCGCACGCCCGGCCGAACGCCCCGTCATGGATGGCCGGGCCGGGCGATCCGAAGCCGGACGCTCATCGCCACTCCCACCGTCATTCCAGCGAAGCTGGAATCCATTCGCTGTGCTGCAAATGATCGAACCGCGCGCCGCGATCGTCAGAGCGCCGCACGTCCCGACCCTCACCCCAACCCCTCTCCGGCGGGAGAGGGCTTGATGCGTCGCATACCTTCACCGTCATCCCGGCGAAGGCCGGGATCCAGCCCATTACGCGAGCAAGATCCAGGCTGTGACCCGAACAGCCCGCTCCCGCCATTCGAGCAAAAGCTGGATCCAGCCCGTCACGTGGGCAGTCTTTTCACCGTCATTCCAGCGAAAGCTGGAATCCATTCGCTGTGCTGCAAGTGATCGAAACCGCGCGCCGCGATCATCAGAGCACCGCACGTCCCGACCCTCACCCCAACCCCCTCCCGGCGGGAGAGGAGCTTGATGCGTTGAACACCTCCATCGTCGCCCCGGCGAAGACCGGGATCCGGGTCGTCAAGCGAACAGTCTTGCCACTCGCTCGCGCTTCCGAACGCCCGGGCATGGATGGCCGGGGCGGGCGATCCGAACCCGGTCGTGCATCGCCATGGATGGCATTGGCGGCTCATCCCAACCGGATGCCTGCGCGGCACTGCGGCAGCCGGCGAACGGCAGCCGATGGCATTCCGACCTTGGCGCACAGCGCCACGGATCGCCACAAGCAACGATTTCACCTGAAACATTGCCGCACGCCGTCTGACGGTGAAATCACGCTAAACCCGGCGCCGCGAGCGCCGATGCCAATCACAGGACGGGAAGGTCTCGGCTGCGGGCCCAGCCGCCCCGGGGTATGCTGCCCGCTCGGCCACCACAGGGGGTGGCGGCTCATACGGATCGTCATGTGAACGTAGTCATCGTTGATGATCAAACCTCCGCGCGCACGATGCTGCGCCACATCATCGAGGACATCTCGTCCGAGCTGAAGGTGTCGGATTTCGGCGACCCCGAGACCGCCCTGGGCTGGTGCGAGACCAACCAGCCCGACCTCCTGCTGCTGGACTACCGGATGCCGCAGCTGGACGGGCTGGAGTTCGCCCGCCGGTTCCGTCGGCTGCCCCTGCACCGCGACATTCCGATCATCCTGGTCACCGTGGTCGGCGACGAGCCGGTACGGCAGGCCGCGCTGGAAGCCGGCGTCATCGACTTCCTGGTCAAGCCGGTGCGCCCGCGCGAGCTGCGGGCGCGCTGCCGCAACCTCCTGCAGCTGCGCCAGCAGTCCGAGACGGTGAAGCAGCGTGCGCTGTCCCTGGAGCAACGCCTGCTGTCGAGCATGCACGAGGTGGAGGAGCGCGAGCGCGAGACGCTCTCGCGTCTGGCGCGCGCCATCGAGTACCGCGACGCGGGCACCAGTGCGTACCTGGAGCGCATGGCCCACGTGGCCGGGCTGATCGCCGAACAGCTGGGCATGTTCGAGGACGAGGTGCGCGTGATCGAGATGGCCGCGCCGCTGCACGACATCGGCAAGATCGCCATCCCCGACGCGGTGCTGATGAAGACCGGGCCGCTGTCGGAGGACGAGACCATCGTCATGCGCCGGCACCCGCGCATCGGCTACGAGCTGCTCAGCGGCAGCCAGAACCGATTCATCCAGGCCGGCGCCCTGATCGCCCTGCGTCATCACGAGCGATACGACGGCAGCGGGTATCCTGATGGCCTGCGCGGCGAGGAAATCCCGTTGGAAGCCAGGATAGTCGCCGTTGCCGACGTGTTCGACGCGCTGATCTCGCCGCGGCCTTACAAGAAGGCCTGGGACGTGGATGCGGCGCTGGGCTACCTGTATGCGCAGCGCGGCCGGCTGTTCGATCCGCGGTGCGTCGACGCCCTGATCCGCAGCCGCGAGCGGCTGGAAGACATCTGCAACCGCTTTTCGACGGTGTCGGCACGTCCCGGCCTGGAGTGAGCCGCATGAGCGTCCTGGGCAAGCTGCAAAGGACCCTGGCCAAACGCACGGACAGCGAACATGGCCAGGCCTTCGTGCGCCTGGCGGTGCTCTTCGTGGTGCTGGTGTACATGCTCGTGCGCGGTTCCAGCGGGTCGCTGCCGTCGCACGAGTACCGCAACGTCCTGCTGATGGTGGAAACCGGCTTCGCGGTCGGCGCGGTGTTGATCGCCTGGATCCTGTGGCGTCCGGCCAAGTCCCACGTACGCCGCATCATCGGCATGATCTCCGACTACGGGCTGATGTCCGCGGCGATGATCCACATCGGCGAGCCGCTGGCGT
This sequence comes from Lysobacter sp., assembly GCF_035655815.1. Taxonomy (NCBI): domain Bacteria; kingdom Pseudomonadati; phylum Pseudomonadota; class Gammaproteobacteria; order Lysobacterales; family Lysobacteraceae; genus Lysobacter; species Lysobacter sp. The sequence continues at coordinate 23,825 of NZ_DASRTS010000038.1, read as the reverse complement.
GGGTGTACGTGATCATCATGTGGGTCACGATCGGCAACGGCCTGCGCTTCGGCAACAACTACCTGTACGGCGCCGTGGCGATGGCGTTCGCCAGCTTCGGGCTGGTGGTGGCATTCAACGAGTACTGGCAGAACAACCGCGTGCTGGGCGTAGGACTATTGCTGGGCCTGGTCGCAATTCCGCTGTACCTGTCCGGCCTGCTGCGCGCCCTGACGCGGGCGACCGAGGAAGCGCGCCGGGCCAACGAGGCCAAGAGCCGCTTCCTGGCCAACATGAGCCATGAGTTCCGCACGCCGCTCAACGGGCTGGCGGGCATGTCCGAACTGCTGGCGACCACGCGCCTGGACACCGAACAGCGCGAGTGCCTGAGCACCATCCAGGCCTCCACGCGCAGCCTGCTGGCGCTGGTCGAGGACGTGCTGGACATTTCCGCCATCGAGGCCGGCAAGCTCAAGCTGGACCTGGTCGAGTTCACCCCGCGCGAGCTGATCGAGAGCATCGGCCTCATCCTGCAGCCGCAGGCACGCGCAAAGCAGCTCCGGTACGAGGCGTCGATCGCCGGCGACGTGCCCGAGTGCGTGCGCGGCGACGTGGTGCACCTGCGCCAGATCCTGATCAACCTGGCCGGCAACGCGGTGAAGTTCACCGACCAGGGCACGGTACACGTGGAAGTGAGCGTCAGCGCGCGCGAGGACGACAGCGTGCGGCTGCGTTTCACGATCTCCGACACCGGCATCGGCATTCCGGTGGCGATGCGGCAGCGACTGTTCGAGGCCTTCGAGCAGGCGGACGTCGGCCTGGCGCGACGCTATGGCGGCACCGGCCTGGGGACGACGATCGCCAAGGGCCTGGCTGAAGCCATGGGCGGCACGATCGGCTTCGAGAGCGTGGAGCAGCGCGGCAGCCGGTTCTGGGTGGAGTTGCCGTTCCAGCCTGTCGAGCTGCCGGCGGAGGCTGCGACCGACGCGGGCACCGCCGCGGATGGCAGCGCCGCCGAGGCCCCACGCAACGTCATCGCCTTCAGCGACCCGTTCCTGCGCCACCGTGCGCGGGTGCGGTCACTGTCGATCCTGGTGGCCGACGACCACATCGCCAACCGCATGGTGCTGCAGCGGCTGCTGCAGAAGGCCGGCCATCGCGTGATCTGCGTGGAAGGCGGCGAGCAGGTGCTCGATTCGCTCGCCACGTCCGACTACGACGCGGTGATCACCGATCTGCACATGCCGGACGTGAGCGGCCTGGACCTGCTGCGGCAACTGCGCGTGATGGAAGCCGGCAGCGGCCGGCGCACGCCGGTGGTCATCCTCAGCGCCGATGTCACGACCGAATCCATCCAGGCCTGCGAGCAGGCCGGCGCGCGCGCATTCCTTTCCAAGCCCGTGTCGACGACGCGCCTGCTCGACACCCTGGCCGACATCGCGGCCAACCAGCGCGTCACCGGCACCACGGTGGTCGCGCCGCCGCGCGCCGACGCGGCCGTCGCCGGCGACAGCCATTTCGACAGTTCCGTGCTGGACGAACTGGGCGCGCTGGGCATGGGTGCCAACTTCGAGCGCGAATTCATCGCGCAGTGCCTGGCCGATGCGGACAAGTGTCTGGCGCAGATCGAAACCTCGGCGCACAACGCCGACTGGGACCGCACGCGCGACCAGGCCCACGCCCTCAAGGGCGTGGCCAGCAACCTCGGCCTGATCAAGCTCGCGGCGATCAGCGGGGAGCTGATGCGCGTGCCCGACTGGCAACTGGCACGCGACTGGTCGTCGCACCTGACCCGTCTGCGCGAACGGCTGGGCCAGGGCAGGGCAGCGCTCGACGCCCGCCAACAACAGCGCGGCTCGCGCGGCGAAGGCGAGCGCTCCCCCTGATTTCCCCTGCTGCCGCTGCGATCAGGCGGCGGCCTCCGTGCCCGACCGGCGCTCCTGCGCCCGCACGATGCGCTCCATCGTCCGCAGCGCCTTGTCGCCCAGCGCCAGCGCCGTGTCGACCCACACCTCGGTGATGCCCATCAGCTCGTCGTAGCCGACCGGCTGGCCGATGGCGCGCACGGCGTTCATCGCCAGGTGAGCGAACGGCGCGCGCTGCTCGCGGCGGATCAGGTCGTTGACCGCGACTTCGCCTTCGCCCTTCGGCACGAGGATGTCGACCACGCCCATGCGGTGCCACTCCTGGCTGGGCAGGATCGAGCCTTCCAGGATCAGGCGCTCGGCCAGGTTCGGCGCCACGCGCTTGCACAGGAACGAATACGCGCCCATGCCCGGGAACAGGCCGAACATCACCTCCGGCAGTCCCATTTCGACGCCTTCCTCGGCGACGATGGTGTGGCACGACAGCGCCAGTTCCATGCCGCCACCCAGCGCGTCGCCCTGGACCAGCGCGATGGTGCGAACGTCGCCGCCCAGACCATTGTGGAAGTGATGCACGCCATCGACGCAGCGACGCGCGTAGGCCATCAGGTGTTCGCGGTCGCCGGCGCGGATCAGTTGCGAGAACAGTTGCAGGTCGCCGCCCAGGTTGAACGCGCCAGGCGCACTGGAAGCCAGTACGACATGGCGCAGGCGTCCGCTCTGGCGCTGGTTCTCGCGCAGGGTGATCGAGGAGAGGAAGCTCCACATGTCATCCATAAGTTCCGTGCGGAAGCACGGCCGCGCGCCCTGAGCGTAGTCGTTGTGCATGTACATCCAGTGCGTGTTGCCTGCGGGGTCGGATTCGACGCGCAGGGTCGGGTAGGCGCGTGTGCGGTGCAGCTTCTCGATCATCGTCATGTTGCGGTCCTCGGCACAGGCCGCCCGCAGGCAGGGAGTGGGCAGCGAGCGGCGGGGATGGTGCCCACGCGGCCGATGCTACACCCCGGTGTCGCGCCAAAAGAGAAAGCCCCTCCGGGACCGGAGGGGCTTTCCAAAGTGTCCGACGGACGGGGTGCGGGCCGTCAGTGTGCGGCCGGTGCGTCCCGCAGTTCGCGACGCAGGATCTTGCCGACGTTGGTCTTGGGCAGTTCGGTGCGGAACTCGACGAACTTGGGATGCTTGTAGCCGGTCAGGTTCTCGCGGGCGTGCGCCTTGACCTGTTCGGCGGTCAGCGCGGGGTCCTTCTTGACGATGACCACCTTGACCGCCTCGCCGGACTTCTCGTCAGGCACGCCGACGGCGGCCACTTCGAGCACGCCCGGCATCATCGCGATCACGTCCTCGACCTCGTTCGGGTACACGTTGAAGCCCGACACCAGGATCATGTCCTTCTTGCGGTCGACGATGTAGAAGAAGCCCTGCTCGTCCATCCGCGCCATGTCGCCGGTGTGCAGCCAGCCGTCCGGGTCGATGGCGGCGGCAGTTTCCTCGGGGCGGTTCCAGTAACCCTTCATGACCTGCGGGCCCTTGATGCACAGCTCCCCGACCTCGCCCAACGGCAGCATGTTGCCGTTCTCGTCCTTGACGCAGGCGTCGGTGGAGGAGATGGGCAGGCCGATGGCGCCGTTGTAGTCGGCCAGGTCCATCGGGTTGATGCACGCGGCCGGCGCGGATTCGGTGAGGCCATAGGCTTCCACCAGGGTGACGCCGGTGACCTGCTTCCAGCGATCGGCCACCGCGCGCTGCACGGCCATGCCGCCACCCAGCGTGAGGTGCAGGCTGGAGAAATCCAGTTCGCTGAAACCCGGCGTGTTGAGCAGGCCGTTGAAGAGCGTGTTCACGCCGGTAATGGCGGTGAAGCGCACGCCCTTGAGCTCCTTGACGAAGTTCTTCATGTCGCGCGGGTTGGTGATCATGTAGTTCAGTCCACCGAACTTCATGAAGACCAGGCCGTTCGCGGTCAGCGCGAAGATGTGGTACAGCGGCAGCGCGGTGATGATGATCTCCTCACCGTACTTGACGTTGGTGCCCACCCACGCCGCCGCCTGCTGCATGTTGGCGACCATGTTGCGGTGCGTGAGCATCGCGCCCTTGGCCACGCCGGTGGTGCCGCCGGTGTATTGCAAAAACGCGATGTCCTGCGGCGAGATCTCCACCTCCGGCAGCGTGTGGCGCTGGCCCAGGGACAGTGCGTCGCGGAAGCGGATGGCGCCCGGCAGATCGTAGTCCGGCACCATCTTCTTGATGTACTTCAGGACGAAGTTGACCACCGCGCCCTTCGGGAAGCCGAGCATGTCGCCCAGGCCCGTGGTGATGACCTGCTTGATCTGCGTGTCGCCGATGACTTCCTGCACGGTGTGCGCGAAGTTGTCGAGCACCAGGATCGCGCTGGCACCGGAATCGACCAGCTGATGGCGCAGTTCGCGCGCCGTGTACATCGGATTGGTGTTGACCACCGTCAGGCCCGCACGCAACACGCCGAAGGTGGCGATGGGGTACTGCAGACAGTTGGGCATCATGATCGCGACGCGATCGCCCTTCTTGAGTTTCAGCTCGCCCAGCAGGTAGGCCGCGAATTGCGCGCTGAGTTCGTCGATCTGCGCGTAGGTGAGGGTCTTGCCCAGATTGGCGAAGGCGGGGCGGTCGCGGTACTTCTGGATCGCGCTTTCCAGCACGGCGACGACGGACGGAAACTCGTCCACATCGATCTGGGCCGGAACCCCTTGCGGATACTGGGCCAGCCACGGACGTTCGAAACTCATCGCGATCCCCTCTCCAATCGCTGTTGTTGCCGCCGGTGCTCGATTGCGATGCTGCACCGTACGGTCTGGTTTGCACCGATTGGAGCATAGGCTCCAGAGGCTGGCAAGGCGCGTTGCGGCGAGGTCCGGCGCCCTGGCCCGCGCACGTGGCAGGATTCGCGGGCACTGGGCGGAAGAGGAAGGGGAATGGGCCGGATGACCTGGTACACGCGCTGTGTCGTAGTGGTGCTGCTGGCGCTTGCGGTGGCGGGGTGCAGTCGCACGCCACCGGAGCAACGCCTGCGCGAGACCATCGGCGAACTGGGCGAGGCCATCGAACGACGCGACGCCGCTGCGGTGGAAGAGGTGCTGGCGGAGGACTTCGTCGGCCCGCAGTCGCTGGACCGCGACGGGGCGCGACGCATGGCCGCGCTGCTGTTCCTGCGCTTTCGCGACGTCGGCACGGCTTTCGGCCCGGTCGATGTGGATTTGCAACCAGGACACGCGACCGCGCGCTTCAACGTGGGCCTCACCGGCGGATCGGGCGCCGTGCTCCCGGATTCGGCACGGCTGTACGACGTGGAGACGGGCTGGCGCGAAGTCGATGGCGAGTGGCGGCTGACGAGCGCCCGATGGACGCCGCGGTTGTAGGCGCGGAGCGGCTGTAATTGTTGCTCGTCATTCCCGCGCAGGCGGGAATCCATGGACTTTTCGGGGTGTTTGCCAGTTCCAACGATCAGCTGCGAACGGATGGGCGAACGCGTTGCCTGACGTGAGGCGAAAACAACGTCCATGGATTCCCGCTTTCGCGGGAATGACGATCGAGAGCCCCGGGCGTATGTGCCAGGGCGCGCCCGCCGCGCGCGCGGCGGGCGGGCTTCCGTCGGTCCGGAGTTACAGCGCTTTCTTCGCGGCGAGCTGGCGCAGGACGTAGTGCAGGATGCCGCCGTGACGGAAGTACTCCACTTCCTTCGGCGTCAGCAGCATCACCTTGGTCTGGAACGAAACGGTGCTGCCGTCCTTGCGGCTCGCCGTGACCGTGGCGCGCTTGGATTCGCCGTCCTGCAGGCCGGTGACGCTGAAGACTTCCGAGCCGTCCAGCCCCAGCGTCTGTGCGTTTTCGCCGTCGTTGAACAGCAGCGGCAGCACGCCCATGCCGACCAGGTTGGAGCGGTGGATGCGTTCGAAGCTCTCGGCAATGACCGCCTTCACGCCCAGCAGGTTGGTGCCCTTGGCCGCCCAGTCGCGCGAGGAGCCGGTGCCATATTCCTTGCCGGCGATGACGACCAGCGGCACGCCGTCGGCCTTGTACTTCATGGCCGCGTCGTAGATCGACATCTTCTCCGGCGCCGCGCCATCGCGGCCGAAGTACAGCGTGTTGCCGCCTTCCTCGCCGCCGAACATCAGGTTCTTGATGCGGATGTTGGCGAACGTGCCGCGCACCATGACGTCGTCGTTGCCGCGGCGGCTGCCGTAGCTGTTGAAGTCGGCCGGCTGCACCCCGCGCGAGATCAGGAACCGGCCCGCCGGCGAATCCTTCTTGATGTTGCCCGCCGGCGAGATGTGGTCGGTGGTGATCGAATCGCCGAACAGGCCCAGCACGCGCGCACCTTCGATGTCGGCGATGGTGCCCGCCTGCATGCCCATGCCCTCGAAGTAGGGCGGGTTTTTGATGTAGGTCGACGACTCGTCCCAGACAAACGATTCGCCTTCCGGCGAGGCGATCTGGTTCCAGCGCGTGTCGCCCTTGAACACGTCGGCGTAGTTCTGCGAGAACAGCTCCGGCCCGACCGTGGCGGAAATGACGTCGCCGATTTCCTTGTTGCTCGGCCAGATGTCGCGCAGGAACACGTCCTTGCCGTCCGGCGTCTGGCCCAGCGGCTCGCGGCTGAGGTCGATGTCGACCGTGCCCGCGATGGCGTACGCGACCACCAGCGGCGGCGAGGCCAGGTAGTTCATCTTCACTTCGGGGTGCACGCGGCCCTCGAAGTTGCGGTTGCCCGACAGCACCGAGGCGACGACGAGGTCGCCGGCGGCGATGCCGGCGCTGACCTCGGTCGGCAGCGGGCCCGAGTTGCCGATGCAGGTGGTGCAGCCGTAGCCGACGACGAAGAAGCCGAGCTTCTCCAGATCGTCCAGCACCCCGGCCTTGCGCAGGTAGTCGGTCACCACCAGCGAGCCCGGCCCGAGCGAGGTCTTCACCCACGGCTTGGCCTTCAGGCCCAGCTTGGCGGCGTTGCGGGCCAGCAGGCCCGCGCCGAGCATCACCGCCGGGTTGGAGGTGTTGGTGCACGAGGTGATGGCGGCGATGACTACCGCGCCATCCTTCAGCCGCACCTTCTGCTCGTTGATGGTGATGTCCGCCATGCCCTTGTGCAGGGACTCGTTGCCGACCGCGGCACCACCACCCTCGGCGACGAAGTTGGACACGTCGGTCGAGCGCTTGTCGCGGTTGACCGTGAGCGGGCCCAGGTTGTCGCGGTAGTTCTGCTTGACGTCGTCCAGCAGCACGCGATCCTGCGGGCGCTTGGGGCCGGCGAGCGACGGCTTCACGTCGCCAAGATCGAGTTCCAGCGTGGTGGAGTAGGTGGCTTCCGGCGCGCCGGGCTCGTGCCACAGGCCCTGCGCCTTGGCGTAGGCCTCGACCAGCGCGATCTGCGCCTCGCTGCGGCCGGACAGGCGCAGGTAGTTCAGCGATTCGGCGTCGATCGGGAAGATGCCGCAGGTCGCGCCGTATTCCGGCGCCATGTTGGCGATGGTCGCGCGGTCTGCCAGCGGCAGGTGCTGCAGGCCGTCGCCGAAGAACTCGACGAACTTCCCGACCACGCCGAGCTTGCGCAGCATCTGCGTCACGGTGAGCACCAGGTCGGTGGCCGTGGCGCCTTCGGGCAGGGCGCCGGTCAGCTTGAAGCCCACCACCTGCGGGATCAGCATCGACGACGGCTGGCCGAGCATCGCCGCTTCGGCCTCAATGCCGCCCACGCCCCAGCCCAGCACACCGATGCCGTTGATCATCGTCGTGTGGCTGTCGGTGCCGAACACGGTGTCGGGGAAGGCCAGCTGCTCGCCGTCGACTTCGCGTTCCACCACCACACGGGCCAGGTGTTCCAGGTTCACCTGATGGACGATGCCGGTGTTGGGCGGCACCACCTTGAAGTTGTCGAACGCCTTCTGGCCCCAGCGCAGGAAGCTGTAGCGCTCCTTGTTGCGGTCGAATTCGATCTTGCCGTTGAGGTCCAGCGCGTCCGGCCGGCCGAACACGTCCACCTGCACCGAGTGGTCGATGACCAGTTCGGACGGGATCAGCGGATTGATCTGCTTGGGGTCCCCGCCCAGCCTGGCGACCGCGTCGCGCATCGCCGCCAGGTCCACCACGCACGGCACGCCGGTGAAGTCCTGCAGCACGACGCGCGCCGGCATGAAGGCGATCTCGGTATCGGGCTCGCGGCAGGCGTCCCAAGTCGCGACGGCTTCGATGTGCTCCTTGCCCACCGTCGCCCCGCCATCCTCATGGCGCAGCAGGTTCTCCAGCAGGATCTTCATCGAATAGGGGAGCTTGCGGATGTCGAAGCGTTCGCCCAGGGCCGGCAGGCTGAAATAGGTGAGCGTGCGGCCGTCGACGGAGAGCTGGCGGCGGGTCGAGAAGGAATCGAGGGACATGGGGCCTCCTGGCGGCGTGGCTGAATGGCGAGTCTGGCTCGGAGATCGGTCGATTATCCGCTGCCGGCGTTAAGGCAACCGGACGACGGTCGAGATCCTGAATACGGGCCCTATTGTGCGCTTGCATATGCATGCGCGATTGAGTATGGACGGAAAGGTATGTATCATTTGTGCATACCTGTTTCGTCAGACGTTCCGCGTCCTGAGGAGGTCCGTCATGGAAGCCATCGTGGCCGAACGAGGCCAGATCACCCTGCCCAAGGCGGTGCGCGATGCCCTCGGCCTGACCAAGGGCACTCTGCTCAAGGTGGAGCTGGAAGGCGGTCGCATCATCCTGCGCAAGAACGTGGATGACGCCATTTCGCGCGCGCGCGGCCGCTTCAAGCTGCCCGAAGGCGTGACCACCGACGACATCATGCGCGAGTTGCGCGGCCGCGCGCCGGGCGATCCGGTGGACGTCTGACGCGATGACCACGCCCGCGGGCAACACCATCGCCATCGACACGTCCGTGCTGATCGACCTGCTCGGCGAGGACGCGGGCATGGCCGACGCGGCAGAGCAGTGCGTCCGCGATGCGCTGGCGCAGGGGCCGGTCGTCCTTTGCGACGTGGTGGTGAGCGAAATCACGGCCGGCCTGGGCCACGGCACCGACATCATGGATGTGGTCGAGGAGATGGGCATGCGTTACCTGCCCGTGGAACGCCGCTCGGCGATCCGCGCGGGCGAAATGCAGCGCCGCTTCAACCAGCGTCGTCGCGCCGCGGGGCAGGGCGGCCAGATTTCCCCGCGCACCGTGCCGGACTTCATCGTCGGCGCGCACGCGTTGCTGCAGTGCGCCGGTCTTATCACCCGGGATGCCGGGTTTTTCCGCGACTACTTCAAGGGCCTGAAGATCATCGTGCCCAAGACGGTCGCCTGAACGCATCACGTCGTCATACCACGTACAGAACGCCCGAGTTTTTCCTGGAGAAAACCATGTTGGAAGCCTACCGCCACCACGTTGCCGAGCGCGCCGCGCTGGGCATCCCGCCGCTGCCGCTGACCGCGCAGCAGACCGCCGACGTCATCGAACTGCTGAAGAACCCGCCGGCGGGCGATGAAGGCTTCCTGCTCGACCTGATCACCAACCGCGTTCCGGCCGGCGTCGACGATGCCGCCAAAGTGAAGGCTTCGTACCTCGCCGCGGTCGCGTTCGGCACCGAGAAGAACGCGCTGATCTCCCGCGCGCGCGCCACGCAGCTGCTGGGCACCATGCTGGGCGGCTACAACATCCATCCGCTGGTGGAACTGCTGGACGATGCCGAAGTCGGCACCGTCGCGGCGGACGCGCTCAAGCACACGCTGCTGATGTTCGATGCGTTCCACGACGTCCAGGAAAAGGCCGAGAAGGGCAACGCGAATGCGAAGTCCGTGCTGCGCAGCTGGGCCGACGCCGAATGGTTCACCAGCCGTCCGGAAGTGCCGCAGTCGCTGACCATCACCGTCTTCAAGGTGACCGGCGAAACCAACACCGACGACCTGTCGCCGGCGCCCGACGCCACCACGCGCCCGGACATCCCGCTGCACGCGCTGGCCATGCTGAAGAACAAGCGCGACGGCATCGAGCCGGAGGAAGACGGCAAGCGCGGCCCGGTCGCCTTCATCGAATCGCTGAAGGCCAAGGGCCATCTGGTCGCCTACGTCGGCGACGTGGTCGGTACCGGTTCCTCGCGCAAGTCGGCCACCAACTCGGTGCTGTGGTTCACCGGCGAGGACATTCCGTACATCCCCAACAAGCGCTTCGGTGGCGTGTGCCTGGGCTCGAAGATCGCGCCGATCTTCTACAACACGATGGAAGACGCCGGCGCGCTGCCGATCGAGCTCGACGTATCGCAGATGCACATGGGCGACGTGGTCGAACTGCGACCGTACGAAGGCAAGGCGCTGAAGGACGGCAAGGTGATCGCCGAGTTCTCCGTGAAGTCCGACGTGCTGTTCGACGAAGTCCGCGCCGGCGGCCGCATTCCGCTGATCGTCGGCCGTGGCCTGACCGCCAAGGCGCGTGAAGCGCTGGGCCTGCCGCCGTCCACGCTGTTCCGCCTGCCGCAGAACCCCGCCGACACCGGCAAGGGTTATTCGCTGGCGCAGAAGATGGTCGGTCGTGCCTGCGGTCTGCCGGAAGGGAAGGGCATCCGCCCGGGCACGTACTGCGAGCCCAAGATGACCTCCGTGGGTTCGCAGGACACCACCGGCCCGATGACGCGCGACGAGCTGAAGGACTTGGCGTGCCTGGGCTTCTCCGCCGACCTGGTCATGCAGTCGTTCTGCCACACCGCCGCCTACCCGAAGCCCGTGGACGTGAAGACCCACCACGAGCTGCCGGCCTTCATCAGCAACCGTGGCGGCATCGCGCTGCGCCCCGGCGACGGCGTGATCCACAGCTGGCTCAACCGTATGCTGCTGCCCGACACCGTCGGCACTGGCGGCGACTCGCACACGCGTTTCCCGGTGGGCATCTCGTTCCCGGCAGGCTCGGGTTTGGTGGCATTCGCGGCCGCCACGGGCGTGATGCCGCTGGACATGCCGGAGTCGGTGCTGGTGCGCTTCAAGGGTGAGATGCAGCCGGGCGTCACGCTGCGCGACCTTGTCAACGCGATCCCGCTGGCCGCGATCAAGCAGGGCCTGCTGACGGTGGCCAAGCAGGGCAAGAAGAACATCTTCTCCGGCCGCATCCTCGAGATCGAAGGTCTGCCGCACCTCAAGGTCGAGCAGGCGTTCGAACTGTCCGACGCTTCGGCCGAACGTTCGGCCGCCGGCTGCACGGTGAAGCTCGACAAGGAGCCGATCATCGAATACCTCAACAGCAACATCACGCTGCTGAAGTGGATGATCGCCGAAGGCTATGCCGATCCGCGTTCGCTGGCGCGCCGCATCAAGGCGATGGAAGCATGGCTGGCTAACCCGCAGCTGCTGGAAGGCGATGCCGACGCGGAGTACGCAGCGGTCATCGAGATCGACCTCAACCAGATCGTCGAGCCCATCGTCGCCTGCCCGAACGACCCGGACGACGTGAAGACGCTGTCCGACGTGGCCGGCGCCAAAATCGACGAGGTGTTCATCGGCTCGTGCATGACCAACATCGGCCACTTCCGCGCCGCCGCGAAGCTGCTGGAAGGCAAGCGCGACATCCCGACCCGCCTGTGGGTCGCGCCGCCGACGAAGATGGACGCCTCGGAGCTGACCAAGGAAGGCCACTACGGCACCTTCGGCACCGCCGGCGCGCGCATGGAAATGCCGGGCTGCTCGCTGTGCATGGGCAACCAGGCGCAGGCGCGTGAAGGCGCGACGGTGTTCTCCACGTCCACCCGCAACTTCCCGAACCGCCTGGGCCGCAACACCAACGTGTACTTGGGCTCGGCCGAGCTGGCCGCCATCTGCTCGCGCCTGGGGCGCATCCCGACGCGCGAGGAATACATGGCCGACATCGGCGTGATCAACGCCAAGGGCGCGGAGATCTACCGCTACATGAACTTCGACCAGATCGAGGACTACCGCCAGGTGGCGGAGACGGTCGCGGCTTGACTGTTTCCCCGCGACGCGCTGCGTCGGTATCGCGACGCTGCAGCAACGAAACCCCGGCTTCGGCCGGGGTTTTTGTTTGCGCGGATTCGCCCGCGGATCAGGCCGCCTACCGGTTTCGCAGGCGGAAATGACCGATGCAGCGCCCGCGCGACGGCATACGCATCAATGATCGTCATTCCCGCGAAAGCGGGAATCCATCTGTCCGACGCATCAAGCCTTCGGAATGTGTTGCCACGACCAAAGTTGGATCCCCGCCTTCGCGGGGATGACAGCAGCCGCATGCTGACGGCTGGTGGCGTGTACGACTGTCGTCATTCCAGCGAAAGCTGGAATCCATCTTGATCTCGCCTCCAAGGCCGACGCAAAAGCAACGGCCACGCCTTTGCGTCGGGCGAGTGCGCTCGGTCGCCTCCCGGCGTCGTCCCGGCGAGGCCGGGACCCAGCCCTGGTGCCCACGGACTCCAATCAGTGACCTCGCATCGTCATTCCAGCGAAAGCTGGAATCCATCTTGATCTTCTTCACCGGTGAACAAGGGCAACGCCAATGGATCCAGCGTTCGCCGGGATGACGTAAGTGCGGCGGCGACGTGGAGAACGTAGAGACGAAGGGGCGGCTCCCAGCGCTCGCCGGACCATGTCGTCCACTCCCGCCCGACGATGGGTTCGTGGCGGCAGCCAGCCTGCGCCATACGTCGCATCTTCGAATCGCCGCACGTCGCTGGCCGCAACGCGCGATGCAGTGCGTGACAACAGTCAAGGACTTGCGTTGCGGGCCGTTATCTCATCTGCGGCACGCAGGGGGGCAACATGAAAATCGACAAGTCGGCCCGGTCGGACCGGGTGGAGCAGGCGCTGCGCTGGACGCTGGCGTTGGCGCTGATCGCAGCCGTGTGCTGGGCATGGGGACAGGGCGGCGGAGTCGGACCGCTCGGCTGACGCAACCGTGGCGAACGTCCGCGCCAGCACGCGCGGACGCAAGGCGTCAGGCCAGGTGGTCCTTGACCGCCGACAGCAGTTCGCGCCGGCGCAGCAGGAAATCCCACAGGCTGCCGCCGCACTGGCGCCAGAGCACGGCCGAACGCACCGCCGCCAGCAGGATCGCGCGCACCTCGGCGACGACCGTCGCCTGCCCGAGGTAATGCGGGTTGCCCTGCACCAGCACGCGCGGACGCAGATGGCTGAGGGTCTCGGCATACAGCGACCCGAGGGAGGACATCACGTCCGGATGGCTGCTGCCCAGTCGCTCTGCATTGCCCGACTGCGCACGGATTCCGGCCTGCACGCGCCGGCCCATGTCGGCGTCGCGCACGAAACGACGCTCCAGTTGCATCACCGCCAGAACCAGCCGTGGCAGCTGCTCGTCGCGCTGGGTGCTGCCGAAGTAGTCGCGCAGCAGTGCCAGGCCGGGGTGCAATGCCTCGACACTGCCGTACACGGCGATGGGCGAGGGCGCATCGATGCGGAACACCGAGTCCATGGCGGTGGTGAGGATGGCCGCGTTGGCCTGGCCGGTGTCGGCGACGCGCCGGACCTGCGCCAGAGCCTGCACCAGGCCGGCGAGGGCGAGGACGCGCGTGGACATCGAGGTGTTCTGACTCATGCGGCTTTGACCTTCAATCTCTCTTCCAGTGGCGCGTCCGTGGCGGCGATGACCGCACCGCCCAGGCAGACCTCGCCGTCGTACAGCACCAGCGACTGGCCGGGCGTGACCGCCCGTTGCGGGCGCGCGAAGCGCACGTCCAGCGTGCCGTCGTCCCGCACCGTCACCTCGCAGGCCTCGTCGGCCTGGCGGTAACGGGTCTGTGCGGTGCAGGTGAATCGTGGTGCGGGCGGCGTGCCGGCAATCCAGTGCGCGGCTTCCGAGCGCAGGCCCTGCGACTGCAGCCAAGGGCTGTCCGCGCCCTGGTCCACGTACAGCACGTTGCCCGCGACGTCCTTGCCGACCACGTACCACGGCGCCGCGTCGAATCCGCGAACGCCGCCGATATTCAGGCCTTCGCGCTGGCCCAGCGTGAAATAGAACACGCCCGGGTGACGACCGATCACATGACTTTCCGGCGTGCGCATCTCGCCGTCGCGGGCGGGCAGATAGCGGCCCAGGAATTCGCGGAAGTCGCGTTCGCCGATGAAGCAGATCCCGGTGGAGTCCTTCTTCGCCGCGGTCGGCAGGCCGGCGTCCAGTGCCATCCGGCGCACGTCGCGCTTGAGCAACCCGCCGAGCGGGAACTTCGTCGCCGACAGTTGCGCCTGGCCAAGCTGGTGCAGGAAGTAGCTCTGGTCCTTGCTGCGGTCGACCGCGCGCAACAGCAGATGGCGACCGCCACGCTGCTCGATGCGGGCGTAGTGCCCGGTGGCGATGTATTGCGCGCCGAGTTCGCGCGCCGCGTCGAGGAAGTGCTTGAACTTGATTTCGCGATTGCACAGCACGTCGGGATTGGGCGTGCGCCCCGCGGCGTACTCGGCGAGGAAGTGCTCGAACACTCCGGCCCAGTATTCGCCGGAGAAATCCCGGAAATGGATTGGAATGCCCAGCCGGCCGCTTACCGCTACCGCGTCGCGGCGGTCATCTTCCGCGCGGCAGTCGCCGCTCCCATCGTCGGCCCAGTTCTGCATGAACAATCCGGCGATCGGCTCGCCCTCGTCGCGCAGGCGCAGCGCGGCGACGGACGAATCGACGCCTCCGGACATGCCGACGATGGTGCGCGGTGCGGTGCTCATGCCAGGTGGTGCGTCAGTTCCAGCGGATGACGACGCCCGCCGAGGAAATCGGCGACGACTTTCCAGACCAGCGGACTGCGATGGCGTGCGCTGGCGGTTTCCAGTTCGCCGGGCGTCATCCAGAGCGCGCGGACGATGCCTTCGTCCAGCGGGCGCGACGCGTCGTGCGCGACGGGTTCGGCCGCGAAGGCGAAGCGCAGGTAATGCCGGCCGCCGCTGCCGTCGGGATTCACCGGCGCCTTCCACTGGTAGGCGCCGACGAAGGCGGTCAGGCGCACGTCCCAGCCGGTCTCCTCGCGCGTCTCGCGCAGCGCGGCATCCAGCAGCGACTCGTCCGGTTCCAGGTGGCCGGCCGGCTGGTTGAGCACGAGCTTGCCGCCCGCGGACTCCTCGACCATGAGCAGGCGTCCGCCGTCCACGACGATCGTGGCGACGGTGACGTCGGGCTGCCAGAACCGGCCTTCCCGGTAGCTCATCAGAACTCGTCCTTGCCCGTCAGCTCGGCTTCCACCTGGTCGGCCGAGCGCAGCACGAAGTCGATCGCATCGTCCAGTTGCGAGGCACTGGCGTCGGCGGCCAGCTTCACCACGAATACCGCCATGTCGCCCTGCTTGACCCAGCCGCCGAGCTTGGCGGACTGGCTTTCCTCGAGCAGGCGGTTGGCGACGTCGGCCGGGAACTGCGGCGACGGCGAACGGTACGCCGGCGCCCACACCTCGCGCACCTGCAACTCGCCGAACTTCTCCACGGCCGAAAGCACGTAGGCCAGCTGGGTGCGGCCCTTCTCCAGTTCGAAGGTCAGCTTGTAGTCGCCGTCCTCGTCGACCGTGTACTTGTAGCCCAGGGTCTCGAGTTGCTTGCCGATGGCGGGATCGGCGGAACGGACTGTTTCGTTCGCGTCCGCAGGCGCGTCGGCGGCGATGGCCGGCAGCGACAGCGTCATCAGGGCCAGCGCGAGCGCGATAGGACGCATGTGTTCGTTCCTTGTGGTCGATGGAGACGGAATATGACGATTGTGCCGGCCGCGAGGCACGGGCGTCCACGACCGTCGCGGGAGCGCACCCTATAATTCGGGAATGGCCAAGCAGACCGAACACGAACATCAGCACGGCGTCCTGGTGGAGACCGGGAAGCCCGAAATCGCCCGCCCGCCGCTGTATTCCGTCCTGCTGCTGAACGACGACTACACGCCCATGGACTTCGTGGTTGAGGTCCTCATGCGCTTTTTCGCGATGAACGCCGAAAAGGCGACCCAGATCATGCTGCACGTACATACCCGCGGCCGCGGCGTCTGCGGCGTTTTCACCCGCGAAGTCGCAGAATCGAAGGTGGCGCAGGTGAACGAATTTTCAAGACTCAACCAACATCCCTTGCTGTGCACGATGGAAAAGGCCTAAAAGTTCTGCTCAGCACGTCTGAGCAGTTGGGCGGAACCAGAGCCCGCCGCCTGCGGTCCAGGCCTGCGAGGCGGCATGGAATTCCCCAGGCCAGCCCCCATCTAGGACGGCAGTAGCTATCCGGAGGCTTTCGCCCCATGTTCAGCAAGGATCTCGAATACAGCATCGGCCAGTGCTACAAGCGCGCCCGCGAGGCGCGTCATGAGTACATGACGGTCGAGCACCTGCTGTTGGCCCTCCTCGACAACCCCTCGGCCGAAGCGGTGCTGAAGGCCTGCGGCGTCGACTTCCAGCGCCTGCGCACCGACCTCGAGCAGGCCATCGCCACGTCGGTGTCGGTGCTGCCCGAGGACGTCGACCGCGACACCCAGCCGACGCTCGGTTTCCAGCGCGTGCTGCAGCGCGCCGTGTACCACGTGCAGTCCAGCGGCAAGAAGGAAGTCACCGGCGCCAACGTGCTGGTGGCGATCTTCGGCGAGAAGGACTCGCACGCGGTCTACTTCCTCAACCAGCAGGACGTGGCCCGCCTGGATGTCGTCAACTACATCTCGCACGGCATCGCCAAGCACGGCGGCGACGAGCCCACGCGCGCCCAGGAAGAGGGCGAGTCGCACTCGGCCGAAGGTGGCGAGGGCGAGGGCAAGGGCGACGCGCTGGCGGAGTTCGCGGTCAACCTCAACCAACTGGCGCGCGAAGGCCGGATCGACCCCTTGGTCGGTCGCAGCGACGAGGTGGAGCGCACCATCCAGGTGCTGTGCCGCCGCCGCAAGAACAACCCGCTCTACGTCGGCGAGGCCGGCGTGGGCAAGACCGCCATCGCAGAAGGCCTGGCCAAGCGCATCGTCGACGGCGACGTGCCCGAGGTACTGGCCGACGCGACGATCTACGCGCTCGACCTGGGAGCGCTGGTGGCGGGCACCAAGTACCGCGGCGATTTCGAGAAGCGCCTGAAGGCCGTGCTGACCCAGTTGAAGAAGCTGCCCGAGGCGGTGCTCTTCATCGACGAGATCCACACCATCATCGGTGCGGGCTCGGCCAGCGGCGGCACCATGGACGCGTCCAACCTGATCAAACCGGCGCTGGCGTCGGGCGAACTGCGCTGCATCGGCTCGACCACGTTCCAGGAATACCGCGGCATCTTCGAGAAGGACCGCGCGCTGGCCCGCCGCTTCCAGAAGATCGACATCGTCGAGCCGACGGTGGGCGAGGCCTACGAGATCCTGCAGGGGCTAAAACTCAAGTACGAGGCACACCACGGCGTGACTTACGCCGACGAAGCGCTGCAGGCCGCGGTCGACCTGTCCGTCAAGCACATCGGCGACCGCCTGCTGCCGGACAAGGCCATCGACGTCATCGACGAGGCCGGTGCGCGCCAGCGTTTGCTGGCCGAAGGCACCCGCAAGAGCCTGATCGACGTCGAGGAGATCGAGACCATCGTCGCCAAGATGGCGCGCATTCCGACCAAGCAGGTCAGCGCGTCCGACAAGGACGTGCTGAAGAACCTCGAGCGCAACCTGAAGATGGTGATCTTCGGTCAGGATCCGGCCATCGACACGCTGACTTCGGCGATCAAGCTGGCGCGCTCGGGCCTGGGCAATCCGGACAAGCCGATCGGCAACTTCCTTTTCGCCGGCCCGACCGGCGTGGGCAAGACCGAGGTGACCAAGCAGCTCGCGCTGCAGCTGGGCATCGAGCTGGTCCGCTTCGACATGTCCGAGTACATGGAGCCGCATTCGGTCAGCCGTCTGATCGGCGCCCCCCCGGGCTATGTCGGCTTCGACCAGGGCGGGCTGCTGACGGAGAAGATCGTCAAGACCCCGCACTGCGTGCTGCTGCTGGACGAGGTGGAGAAGGCGCACCCGGACATCTTCAACATCCTGCTGCAGGTCATGGATCGCGGCGTCCTCACCGACACCAACGGCCGCGAAGCGAACTTCAAGAACGTGGTGCTGGTGATGACGACCAACGCCGGCGCGGCGCAGGCCTCGCGGCGCACGATCGGCTTCACCCAGCAGGACCACTCCACCGATGCGATGGAGGTGATCCGCCGCAGCTTCAGTCCGGAATTCCGCAACCGTCTCGACGCGGTGGTGCAGTTCCAGCCGCTGGGCTTCGACCACATCCTGCGCGTGGTGGACAAGTTCCTGATCGAGCTGGAAACCCAACTGCACGAGAAGGACGTGGCGCTGTCGGCCACGCCGACCGCCCGCGACTGGCTGGCCCAGCACGGCTTCGACCCGCTGATGGGCGCCCGTCCGATGGCCCGCGTGATCCAGGACAAGATCAAGCGTCCGCTGGCCGACGAGCTGCTGTTCGGCAAGCTGGTCAACGGTGGCAAGGTCAGCATCGACGTCAAGGACGACGAGCTGGTGGTGGAGGCCCAGGCCGAGCCGGAGAAGCTGTTGCCGGCTACGGTGTGAGATTGGGCGAGGCGCAGGGGCATTCATGCCTCGCCGCAGGAGCCAGCTTGCTGGCAATCCTGGAATACCCACTCCGGTCGCCAGCAAGCTGGCTTCTACGAACCGGAAAAAGAAAAGGCGGCCTCAGGCCGCCTTTTTCATTCAATCACTTGCCGCCATTACTTCATGCGGTAGGTGATGCGCCCCTTGGTCAGGTCGTACGGGGTCATTTCCACCTTCACCTTGTCGCCGGTAAGGATGCGGATGTAGTTCTTCCGCATGCGGCCAGAGATGTGGGCAATGATCTCGTGCCCGTTTTCGAGGCGCACCCGGAACATGGTGTTCGGAAGGGTTTCCGCCACCGTGCCCTCGAATTCGATCACGTCGTCTTTTGCCATGTGGTTCCTGGTATGCGTATGGGGTCGTGGCCCGCGCCGGCTTTGCGCAGGCGACTAAGCCACGCATTTTGCCATGTCGGTGGCGCCCGTGCAAAAAATCGGTTAAGGATCGGGCGGGGCGGATGAGGTCGCCTGGGCCAGCCGGCTGGCGGGCCAGTCGCCGACCGCCTGTGTCCAGGCGCCAGGCTCGACCGGCTGGACGGCGAGCTCCGCGACGGAGGCGATGAAACGTTCGCGCGACCACCGCTGCGCGCCCAGCCGCATCAGATGGTCGTTTTCGACCTGTGCGTCGATCAGCGGCCACCCCCGGCCATGGAGATGCCGGGCGAGCGCGGCCAGGGCCACCTTGGAGCCCCCGGACACCGCGCTGAACATGCTCTCGCCGAAGAACATGCGGCCGACCGCGACACCGTAGATGCCGCCGACCAGCCGATCGCCCTCGAAGACCTCGAACGAATGCGCATGCCCCAGCGCGTGCATGCGCGCGTACGCCGTACGCATCTGCGGGACGATCCACGTACCGCGCTGGCCGGGCCGATGGACCGTCGCGCAGGCCTGCACCACGTCGGCGAAGGCGGTGTCGGCGCGGACGACCCAGTCGCTGTGGCGCAGCGTGCGGCGGAAGCGGGACGACAAGTGCACACCGTCCGTGCGGAACACGACCCGAGGGTCCGGGCTCCACCACAGGATCGGCTGCCCCTGCGAATACCAGGGAAAGATCCCGTGCCGGTAAGCATTGAGCAGCCGCGTCGGCGAGAGGTCGCCGCCGACCGCCAGCAAACCATCCGGATGCCGCAACGCCTGATCCACCGGCGGGAACGGCGCGTCCGGTTCGGGTGCGAGCAGGGCGGGCAGGGCGCTCATGGCGCCGATGATGGCGCAGAGGTGTCGACCTGCGCCTTGAACGGCGAATGCGCGGCCAGCGTGGCGGCGTAGCGGCGCACGGATTCGGCTTCCTGCGCGCACCAGTCGCGCAGAGCGTCGCGGAACGCCTCGTGCGCGATCCAGTGGCGGCTGCGCACGAACGTCGGAAGAAAGCCGCGGGCCAGCTTGTGCTCGCCCTGTGCGCCCGGCTCGAACCGGGTGAGCCCGTGGCGCAGGCAGTACTCGATGCCCTGGTAGTAGCAGGTCTCGAAATGCAGCCCTGGCACCGTACTGGTGGCCCCCCAGTAACGTCCGTACAGCGTGTCGCCGCCACGCAGGCACAGCGCGCCGGCGACGGGGTCGCCTTCGCGTTCGGCCAGCATGATCACCAGCGCCTGCGGCATCACCTCGCGCAGGTGATGCAGGAACGCGAGCGTCAGCGCCGGATGGTTGCCGTATTCGGCGAACGTGCGTCGGTAGAACCCGTGCATCGCCGCCAGGTCATCGTCAGTGGCATCGCCGCCTTCGACTGTGCGGAACGTGACGCCGGCGCGCGCGACCTTGCTGCGTTCCTGCCGGATGTTCTTGCGGTGCTTGTGATCGAACGCGGCCAGGTAATCGTCGAACGTCTCCCAGCTGCGGTCGTTGTGCCAGTGGTACTGCACGTCCAGGCGCACCAGCCAGCCGCCGTCGAACGCCTCGTCCTCGGCCTCGGTGTGGAAGTTGACGTGCGCTGACGACAGTCCGTTGCGTTCGCATAGTGCCGTCATCGCGTGGGTCAGCGTGCGGCGATCACCCGCCGTGCGGGCCAGCAGACGCGGTCCGGTGACGGGCGAGTAGGGCACCGCACACAGCCACTTGGGGAAGTAGTCCAGCCCGTGCTGTGCGTAGGCGTGGGCCCAGGCATGATCGAAGACGAACTCGCCGTGCGAGTTCTCCTTAAGGTACATCGGCGCGGCGGCGATCAGCTCGTCGCCATCCCACAGCGTCAGGTGCTGCGGACGCCAGCCCCACTGCGCGCGCAGACAGCCATGCGCCTCAAGCCCCGACAGGAAGGCATGCGCGACGAACGGATTGCGCCCGTCGTGCAGCGCGTCCCAGGCCTGCGCCGGTATCTCCTTCAACGTTGCGAGCGCGCGGACCTCAGCCATCTGCGGACTATGGTCGCAGATGCAGCACGTCGATGGTGGGCGGATTGAACAGCCGCAACGGCAGGCCGATCTCGCCGATGCCCGTCGTGGTGAACACGCGCACGGCGCCGTCCGGCGTATGCGCGAACTGCTCGCCACGATCGAAGCCGTGTGCGCTGGGAATCACGCGGTGGTACAGCCACGGGATGCGGATCTGCCCGCCGTGCGTGTGACCGGCCAGCACCAGCGCCGCATCGGCCGGTGCCAGGTTCATCGCGCTGTCGGGGTTGTGCGCCACGACGAGCGTGGGTTTCGCGGACGGGGCCGCCTTCACGAATCCCGGATCGTCCTTGCGGGCCCAGCGGTCGCCCAGCCCCGCCCAGCGGAACCCGTGCGCATCCTCGACGATGCGTCCTTCGATGATGTGCACGCCGTGGCGCATCAGCGCTTCGCGCAGCGGACGATCGATGTCGGGTCCGGGCGCCTGCTGGTCGTGGTTGCCCAGCACGGCGTAGACCGGAACGCGCAGGCGCGCGAGCGGTTCGAACAGCGTGCCCAGGTCATCGGCCTGCGGCTCGTACGTCAGGTCGCCCGCGATCACCACCGCCTGCACCGGTAGGGCGTCGAGGCGCTGCACAAGGCGTTCGAGGAAGCCGCGTCCCTTGTAGACGCCCAAGTGGATGTCGCTGATCAGCGCAATGTCGGCACGTGCACCCGTGCCGACGAGCGTCGTCGTGCGTACGCGCAGGACCTGAGGCTCGACGAATCGCGCCCAGGCGAACACCAGGCACCCGGCCAGCGCCACCATGGCGAGCACGCGATGGCCCGGCTTGCGCATGCGCCACAGCAGCCACGCCATGAACGCAAAGACCAGCCAGCTGCCATGGAACAGGCACTGCTTGATCAGCAGCTTGTCCACGCGGATCGGACGGAGTCGGCCTCAGCCTTCCTTGTCCAGGAACTTCTCCGCATCCAGCGCGGCCATGCAGCCGAAGCCGGCTGACGTGATCGCCTGGCGATACACCTGGTCTGCGACGTCGCCGGCGGCGAATACGCCCGGCACCGACGTCTGCGTCGAGTTGCCGTCCAGGCCCGTGCGGATGACGAGGTATCCGTTCTTCATCTCGAGTTGGCCTTCGAACAGCGACGTGTTCGGCGTGTGGCCGATGGCGACGAACAGGCCGTGGATCGCGATTTCGCGCGTGCTGCCGTCGTGCACCGACTTCACCCGCACGCCGGTCACGCCCGCGTCATTGCCGAGCACCTCGTCCACCTGGTGGTGCCACACCGGTTCGATCTTGCCCGCCTGGATCTTGGCGAACAGCTTGTCCTGCATGATCTTCTCGGCGCGCAGCGTGTCACGGCGGTGCACCAGGTAGACCTTGCGCGCGATGTTGGACAGGTACAGCGCTTCCTCGACCGCGGTGTTGCCGCCGCCGATGACGGCGACGTCCTGCTCCTTGTAGAAGAAGCCGTCGCAGGTCGCGCACGCGGACACGCCGCGGCCCTTGAACAGTTCTTCCGACGGAAGTCCGAGGTACTTCGCGGTGGCACCAGTGGCGATGATCAGCGCGTCACAGGTGTACTCGCCGCTGTCGCCGACCAGGCGGAACGGACGCGACGATAGATCGGCGGTATGAACGTGATCGAACACGACTTCGGTGTCGAAACGTTCCGCGTGCGCCTGCATCCGCGCCATCAGATCCGGGCCCATCAGGCCGTGCGCGTCGCCGGGCCAGTTGTCGACCTCGGTGGTCGTCATCAGCTGGCCGCCCATCTGCAGGCCCGTGATCACCAGCGGCTTGAGGTTGGCGCGCGCGGCGTACACCGCGGCGGTCCAGCCCGCGGGACCGGAGCCGAGGATGATGACTTTGGAGTGCTTCGATGGGGTCATGGGTATAATTGCGGGCTTTGGAATGCGCACCGGCGCGAAGTGTTCCGCCATACGCAGGCGTGCTGTCGGCGAACGGCCGTACGCAGGCGTGTAGAGGGAACGTCGAGGGCATAGCTTGGAGGCGTCATTCCGCTAAAACAAGGCACGCTCCGCGACGCAATGTTGCACTGCGCCGTGAGGCGTCCATCCGACTGGACGACAATGGCAGGACGCGCCGCCCGATGCGGCGTTTTTTTCGTCACCAACTTCCCCCCCACGAGCCGCGCGAAGTCAGCGCGGCTTTTCAACGATCGAAGGTAGAGACATGCGGATCGGCGTTCCCAAGGAAACCAAGACCCTCGAAGGGCGCGTTGCGCTCGTTCCGGCCGCGGCCGGCGACCTGGTCAAGCGCGGCCATGAGGTCTGGATCGAGAAGGACGCCGGCATCAAGTCGGGCTTCAATGACGAGCAGTACACCCAGCTCGGCGTGAAGATCGCGCCCGACGCTGCCGCGCTGTACGAGAAGGGCGAACTGATCGTCAAGGTCAAGGAACCCATCGCCGGCGACCTGCAGCACCTGCGCAAGGACCACCTGCTGTTCTGCTACCTGCACTTGGCCGCCGAACCGGTGCTGACGCGCAAGCTGCTCGACATCGGCCTGACCGGCGTGGCCTTCGAGACCGTCGAGCTGCCCAACGGCGACCTGCCGCTGCTGGCGCCGATGTCGGTCATCGCCGGCAAGATCGCCGTGCAGGTGGGCACGCACCTGCTGCACCAGCCCGAAGGCGGCAAGGGCAAGCTGCTCGGCGGCCTGCCGTCGACCGAGCGCGGCAAGGTCGTGGTGTTCGGCGCGGGCAAGGCCGGCAGCGCGTCGGCGCAGCTCGCCGCGGCGGGCGGCTCGAATGTGGTCGTGTTCGAAATGCGCCAGGACCGCATGGACGAGATGATGCGCCTGGGCAACAACGTGACCGCGCTGTATCCGTACGCCGACGTGGTCGCGCGCGAAGTGGCCTCGGCCGACCTCGTCGTCGGCGCGGTGCTGGTCACCGGCGCCAAGGCGCCGCACGTGATGAACCGCGAGATGCTCAAGGGCATGCAGGACGGCAGCGTGCTGGTCGACATCTCGATCGACCAGGGCGGCTGCTTCGAGACATCGCGTCCGACCACCTGGAAGGAGCCGACCTACGTGGAGGAGGGCGTGACCCACTTCTGCGTGACCAACATGCCGGGCGCCGTGCC